>CATPBS010000203.1 GCA_955652715.1 uncultured Candidatus Udaeobacter sp. | reverse complement strand
GGGCAGAACGTCAACAAGGTCGAGACTGCCGTGCGGATTCTGCACAAGCCAAGCGGAATTGTGGTTGCCTGCCAGGCCGAGCGCAGCCAGGGACGGAATCGCGAGCTGGCAATGAAAATGTTAAAAGCAAAACTCTACCAGATCGAAGAAGACAAGAAACGCGCTGAGATCGAGCGGCAATACGGAGAAAAAGGCGAGATCGCGTGGGGAAATCAAATTCGCTCCTATGTTTTTCAGCCGTATCAAATGGTGAAAGATCACCGCACCGGCGCCGAAACAAGCAATGTGCAGGACGTGATGGACGGCAATATTGACATGTTCATCCAGGCGAAATTGCGCGGGGAGAAAGCCGCGAAGGGTGACAAAAGCGAAAATGAAATTTAACGACGAAGGAATGTTCGCTTTGGTTTGCGATTTTTCGTCTAACATCGTTAGACCGAAGAGGCTGTGGCGTATCCTGCCAAATGCGCGGCGCTCTTAGTCTTTTTGTCATTCCGAGCGGAGTCGAGGAGTCTCTAGATATTTCTGATCACTCCGCAGTCGGAAATAAGAGATGTCTCGACTTCGCTCGACAAGCTAACGCGAGCTCAGGGGCTTGAGCCGAAACCGTGGATCGAAGTCTCCGCCGTTGTGTTTGCGGCAGCAGGCCAGACACGCGACCGAGCGTTTGATCCGGCGCACGCGCGGAAAATCGCGCTGACAATGTGGGCATTTGTACAGGTACCGCCGAGCGCGTTCGCTAGCTGGGAAAGGCAGATTATGACAGCGCTTCTCATCCGCGATTCCCAAGTCGCGGCAAGCCTGCCGCCACTCGACGCCATGGGGCAAGGTGCGCTGCCGGCCCGCGCGAAATTGAGCAAGAATATGAGCTAGTTCATGACGCAGCGTGCGATCAATTTCGGCCGGATGCTCAAACAGCTGCGGGTTTAGCGAAATGAGTTTTTGGCGGTAATCGGCGCGACCAGCGGCTGTTTGCAGTCGCGAATTCCATTCTACGCGAAGTTCCCGCGCGACCCGCATCGCGCCGCATGAACGCAGCAATTCGCGCGCTCTTCTTTCGAGATCGACATCCTTTCCTCCGAAATGTTGGGCACCCGCTTCGGTTGCCGTCTTAGAATTTGGCAGGCGAAGCGCCTGCCCTACAACTGTCTGGAAGGCGAATTCGAGCTGCCTAAGCAACAGCATACGCGCTCTTTCGCGTCGCCAGGCGATCAACAATTTTTCGGACCGCGTCTCCGGCCGCCTTGATTTCATCGGCCGTTGTCCATTTACCGAGTGAGAATCGAACGGCGGAGCGCGCTCGCTCGATCGGCAAACCCGTCGCGAGCAGAACATGCGACGCAACGACTGAACCGACCATGCAGGCCGAGCCGCTGGACGCGCAGACGCGTTCCAAATCGAGCGCGATTAGCAGCATTTCGGAATCGAGCCCGAGCAGACTCACGTTCAACGTGTTTGCCAGCCGTGGCGCGTTCGCACCATTCTGTTTTGCGTCCGGCACGTTCTGCGAAATTCGCGTCCAAAGTTCATCGCGCAACCCCTCCTCGCGCTCCTGTTCGTTTCCGCGATCGTGCAAGGTCCACTCGGCGGCCGCTGCCATCCCTGCAATTGCAGCAACGTTTTCTGTTCCTGGGCGTCTCTCATTCTCGTGAGCACCACCGAACATGATCCGCTGGATCGAGAGACCGCTGCGCAAGAAAAGAAATCCAACGCCTTTGGGGCCGTAGAACTTGTGCGCTGCGAAACTGGCGGCATCGACAAGCGAAAGGGGGATGTCAATCTTGCCGAACGATTGCACCATGTCGCTGTGCAGCAGGACGCCGCGCGCGCGGCATATGCTTGAGATTTCGCGCATTGGCTGAATCACACCCGTCTCGTTATTGGCGGTCATGATCGAAACGAACCTGGTCTCAGGCCGGATCGCGGCAGCAAGATGATCGAGATCGATTATTCCATCGCGCGAAACATTCAGCCACGTCACTTCAAAACCTTCGTGCTTTTCCAGATATTCCACCGCGTTCAGCACCGCGTGATGCTCCGCTTTGTTCGAGATGATGTGCCCGCCAGGGGAAGATGGACGACGGGCCAGACCGAGCACGGCCAGATTGCATGACTCCGTTCCGCCGCTTGTGAAAATCAGTTCGTGCGGTTTTACGCGCAGCAATGCTGCAAGCTTGTCGCGCGCATCATCGATGGCTGCGCGGGCCTCGCGGCCTGCCGCGTGTACACTCGATGGGTTCCCAAACTGGCGGTCGAGATAGGGTAGCATCGCTTCGCGCGCCGCATCGCATAGTGGCGTCGTTGCGTTGTAATCGAGGTAAATCATTCGGTGAACTCTTCGCGCGTGCTGGCGGGACGTTTCTTTCGCTTTGGCACGATGCGCAACTGCTTCTCTTCATAATACACCAGCGAATCGGGCGGGACGCTTTGGACAAGAAAAACGTTGCCGCCAATTGTCGATCTTGCGCCGACCACGGTTTCGCCACCAAGGACCGTTGAATTCGGGTAAATCGTGACATCGTCCTCCACCTTTGGATGGCGTTTGCCGCCCTTTTTGATTTTGCCGTGCTCGTCCTTCTGGAAACTGCGCGCGCCAAGTGTGACGCCATGATAAAGTTTCACTCGTGACCCGATCTCGCTGGTCTCGCCGATCACCACGCCTGTGCCGTGGTCGATGAAAAAATGGGAGCCAATCTTTGCGCCCGGGTGGATGTCGATACCCGTGCGGCTGTGCGCCCACTCGGTCATGATGCGCGGAATCAGCGGCACCTTGTCGTAGAGAAGGTGCGCCAGTCGATAAATCGCGATGGCTTCCAAGGCCGGATAGGCGAGGATGATTTCCTCATAACTCTTCGCAGCCGGGTCACCTTCATACGCAGCGTCGATGTCCGTCCAAAGAATGCGACGCACTGAGGGCAACTCTTTCAAAAACACAGTCAACACTTCTTCCGCTTTTGCTTCGGTTGCATCGTCAGGGGGGATTTTGCCCAGACTTCTGCAGATTTCTGTTTTGAGTCGTGCGTGCAAATTTCTGATGCGAGTGCGCGTGGTATCGGCCAGATCTTCGGAGCTCACCAGCGCTTGGCTGCGAAAGCCGGGAAACATCAAGCTCATCAGCTCGGCGCAGGCCGCTTCGATGGCAAGACGCGAAGGGAGAGTGGCGGCCGCGTCGAGATAGTTTATGCCGCCGGTTTCGCCATAGGTCTGCAGCAGTTCCTCAATCGCGTAGCGGTTCGCCGAATCCATCGCAGGAAATATGCGCCCGGTCGCCAATGAAAAAAAGTGAAACTGTGGGCAATGTCGACCAAGGTCGGTGCCCTTCGGTTACAAGGCTCCGGCGTCTATTCGTGCCTTACGCGCCGCGCGCGCTTAGCCATTGTAGGGCGAACCGCGCGACTTCCCGCGAATTTTTCAAATCAAGTTTGTCTTTGATATGCGCCCGGTGCGTTTCCACTGTCTTGGGGCTGAGATGCAACAGCTTCGCGATCTGACGCACTTCTTTGCCTTTGCCGATTAGTTCCAGAATTTCAAGTTCACGATCGCTAAGTTTCTCGACGGCGTCGGCCTCGCCCTGAGCGTCGCGATGCGCGAATTTAGTAATCACCTGCGCCGCCATGGCTGGGCTGAGATACGGCCGTCCGTTAAAAACTTCACGAATTGCCTGGATCACATTGGCCATCGCTTCATGTTTCATAACATACCCTTCCGCACCAGCACGCAGCGCTCGCAATGCGTAGAGCGATTCATCG
>CATPBS010000202.1 GCA_955652715.1 uncultured Candidatus Udaeobacter sp. | reverse complement strand
GCGAAGATGGGCACTCTGATGATGGAAAAAATCGATGCCCTGCGCGCTAAACATTCGTTCATCAAGGAGGTTCGCGGGAAGGGCTTGATGATCGGCATCGAATTTCACGAGCCGAGCGAGTTCAAGCTCAAGATGGCTTGGAAACTTTTGCACAAGATCGACAAAGTGCTCTTCGCCCAAATGATCGTGACCCAAATGTTGAGCAAGCATCGCATTCTCACGCAGGTGGCGGGTCACGCGATGGACGTGATGAAGATTCTGCCGCCGCTCATGATCGGCAAAAAGGAAGTGGACCTATTCGTGAACGCGCTGGACGACGTGCTAACGGATTGCCGCAAATTCCCGGGACCGATGTGGGAGCTCGGAAATAATTTCGTTCGTGCCGCTCTCGGCTCGCGCAAATCGGCCGAGCGACGTCCCGTCTCAGCCTGAAGTCTCATCTACTTCGTCGCACCGTTGGCAGGGTGGATGTACCGCACCGTTACGTGCCGCTAGTGGCACGACCGATCCGACCGTCGCCCGCCTAGTCACGCCGCAGTTAGAGACCGCCGCTACAGATTTGTCGTTGTCGATCTTTCGTTGCGGGCGTACGTTTTGGGCTGAAGCCAAACCGAGGATTTATTATGATTACTGCTGTCTCTGAGGAGAAAAAGACGAAGCTGAATCAGCTCGAGCAACTGAAGAAGTACACCAAAGTCGTGGCTGACACGGCTGACTTTGAATCGATCAAGGATTTCAAGCCGCAGGACGCGACGACGAATCCGAGTCTGGTTTATGCCGCCACTCAAAAGCAACAGTACGCGCATCTGATCGAGGAGGTGCTCGCTGATCGAAAGAAATCAGGTCTGAGCGGTCACGAGCAGATCGAAGACATTTGCGATCATCTGCTGGTTCAATTCGGTTGCGACATTCTTGAAATTGTGCCCGGACGTGTCTCGACTGAGACGGACGCCCGATTGTCGTTCGATGTTGAAGGTTCGATCAACAAGGCGCGGCGACTGATTCAACTTTACGAAGAATGTAAAATTCCACGCGAACGGGTGTTGATTAAAATCGCGTCGACCTGGGAGGGATTGAACGCGGCCGAGCAACTGCAAAAAGAGGGGATCCGTTGTAATTTGACCCTGATGTTTTCGTTGGTACAGGCGGTGCGCGCGGCAGAGGCGAACGTGCAGCTCATATCGCCGTTCGTCGGGAGAATTTACGATTGGTACAAGGCTGTGAACAAGCGGGACTATGTCGGACCAGAAGATCCAGGAGTGCAGTCTGTTAATGAAATTTATACGTATTACAAGAAATTCGATATCGCCACCGAGGTCATGGGCGCGAGCTTCCGCAACGTCGGACAAATCCGCGAGCTGGCCGGTTGCGACGCGCTCACGATTAGTCCCGAACTGATGAAGGAACTTTCGGAATCGACCGAGCCGCTCGAGCGCAAACTTGATCCGGAAAAAGCGAAGTCCGCGAAGATCGACAAGTTGGAGCTGGACGAGAAGAAATTCCGGTGGCTGTTGAACGAGGATGCGATGGCAACCGAGAAAACGGCTGAAGGCATCCGCAAGTTTGCGGCGGACGTGGTGAAGCTGGAAAAATTTGTCGCGTCGAGATTGTAGTCTCTAAGGAAAGCAAGAATGCAGGAAAATTCTGAAGTGATCTTCCTTCTTGCTTTCCTGGGTTCCTGAGAGATCTCGTGTTCAACGTCGTTTTGGTTGAACCGGAGATTCCGCCGAACACGGGCAACATCGGCCGGCTTTGTCTCGCTACGCGATCAACGCTGCATCTGGTGAAACCGCTCGGCTTTTCGCTTGGTAATCGAGAATTGCGCCGGGCAGGCCTTGATTATTGGGAAGAAGTACGTCTGCAATTGTGGGATTCCTTTGACGCCTTGCGGCGCGCGCAGCCAGCGAGAACGCGTTATTTTTTTCTAACGACGAAAAGCAGATGCCCTTACCATGAAGTAAGATTTCAGAAACAGGATTTTCTCGTCTTTGGCCGGGAAACCAAAGGTCTCCCGGAAGATTTACTCGCCGCTAATGTTGAGAACTGCATCACTATCCCGATGCATGGGACGCGAAGTCTGAACCTTGCCACAGCCGTTGCAATTGTGTTGTTCGAGGCAGTGCGTCAACAGCGCTGAGGAGTCGATGGTTGAGCACAACAACCCAGCGTTTTGTGGCAGCGAAGGCATCCGCAAGACGTCGCTCTAACGTTGAATAAATACAAACCTCAAAAGGTCTAACAACCGAAAGGAAAAATCTTATGAGAATATTCGTCGTTCTAATTTGCAGTCTTGGGCTTGTGAGTGTCGCATACGGCGCACAACAAGAACAAAACAAACAACAGAAGAAAAAGCAGCCGCACACCGTGCAGCACGCGCCTCCGCCCACGACGGGACGTCCGACAGGCGGTGGAGCGGGTCCCAAGAAAACCTCAATGGGAGCCTATCAGGGCAAGAAAGGCCAAACCTCAATGGGAGCTTATCAGGGGCAGAAGGGTAGGAAGGGCCAAACCTCAACGGGAGCTTATGAAGGACAAACAGGCAAGGCAGCAAAAGGTGGAAAAGTAACGGGAGCAGGCAAGCCAGGAGAAGTTACCACCGCGACCTCAGCCCGCAAACTCACGGGAACCGGCAAGGCAACAGCAACGGGCAAGCCGTTCAAGCCCCAACGTTTCAATCTACCAACGAAGACGACTCCGACAAAAGTCACAGCCGTAAACTTCCAGCAAGGCAGACACATCGAAGGAAGCCAAAACTGGCAAGGCTCAAATTATCAGGTTTTTCGGAATTACAAATCTGAGTGGCACGAGCAGGGCTGGTGGAGGAACCATTACAACAACCGCGTAGTTTTCGTATACGGCGGATGGTATGCCTGGAACGCGGGCTACTGGATACCGGCGTGGGGTTACGCTCCCAATGCGTATTACGCGTATGACGGGCCGATCTACGGGTATAACAATTTGCCGCCCGATCAGGTGATCGCAAATGTCCAGAGCGCATTGCAACAACAAGGTTATTATCAAGGGGAAGTGGACGGTCTGCTTGGGCCGCAGACGCGCGCCGCTATCGCAGATTACCAACGCGCCACCGGGCTGCCAGAAACAGCCTCGGTTGATCAACCAACGCTGCAATCACTGGGAATGTCGTAACTGGATTCGATTACCAGGAAGCCGCCGCGGGATGATCTTGACGGCGGCTTTTTTGGATACCGAAAGGATTGTGGAGACGCCACCAGTGCTACTTAGTGATTATCCGATTCACTGATGGACAGATGTTATTCGCGGGTGAATAAATCGCGAAAGCAAATGTCTAAAAGTCCGAAAAGGGGAAAACTGATGAGAACATTCTTTATTTTAGTTTGCAGTCTTGCGCTCGTATGCGTCGCAGGCGGTGCGCAGGATAAAAACAAATCTAAGAAAAAGCAGGTCCAGGCAGTGCAGCATACAGTCGCCCCAGCCAAGCCAAGCAAGGCAGCGCCCAAGCACTATGCGGCGGCCTCAACGCCGAAACATTATCAGAAGGCGAAAGAGCAACAACAGGCCAACAGCCAGACCTATCAGTCGGGCTCCAAACTGAAAAGGGGGAAAAGTTCACAGCAGATCGCGGCACAGCATGCGCAGGCAGCGGGTGGTGGATTGCAAAAGGCGAAGGGGTCATAGCAGACAGTCGCCGCTGGGAAACACACAGCGTCTGCAACGTATTCGAAGAAGACAAAACAATGGGCTAAAACGTACAACGCGCAGCATTTCAATCTGGCATCGAAAACGCGTCCGACAAAATTCGCTCCTGTGAAGTTTCAGCAGAATAGACGGATTCAGGGAAGCCAATATTGGCAAGGTAAAAATTATTGGGCCTTTCGGAATTACAGACCTGCGTGGCACGACAGGATTTGGTGGGGAAATCATTACAACCGCATCGTGTTCGTATATGGTGGTTGGTATTACTGGAATACGGGGTGGTGGTACCCGGCATGGGGCTACGCTCCCAACGCGTATTATGCTTATGATGGCCCGATCTACGCCTATAACGGCCTTCCGCCGGACCAGGTTGTCGCGAACGTCCAGGGGGCGCTGCAACAGCAAGGTTATTATCACGGCGAAGTGGATGGTCTGCTTGGACCGCAAACGCGCGGTGCGATCGCAGATTACCAGCGAGATCACGGGCTCTACATGACATCCGCTATTGATCGGCCGACGCTACAATCGCTCGGAATGGCATAACGAGCCTTCTATCATTGAGAGGCCGCCGCCGACTTGTTTCGGCGGCTGCTTTTTGTAACACCAACGACAATTCCACCGAACAGCACACAGTCTGTAACGAGAACCTCTCAGCTTCCTACAATTTCCGATACGGCGGAGCTACGTGTCTTTTATGGTTGATTGTTTTGGTTGGTCTTGTGCGATGTCGATCCTGGTGGGAGATAGTTGGTCGTGCAGCCACCCCAGTTGATCGCCCGCGATATTTATCAGTCGTTTCGAATGGGCACCCGCCGAATCGAAGTTCTGCGCGGTATCTCCATGCAGATCGAACGTAACGAAGCGGTCTTTCTCTCTGGCGCTTCCGGCGCGGGCAAAACGACACTCCTTTACACATTGGCCGGCCTGGAGCGTCCTGAGTCTGGAACTGTCGAATTCGAAGGACGGCGACTGTATTGTCGCGGCTCCTCCGAAGAGGCGCGTTTGCGGAACAAAAAAATGGGTTTTGTTTTTCAGGGTTACTTTCTGTTACCTGAACTTACAGCGTTCGAAAACGTCCTACTGCCGGCAATGATTGGGCGTCGGCGAACAAAAGAGGAGGCTGAGCAGAGCCTGGTCGCGGTCGGCCTCGCTGATCGCATGCACCATTTACCAGCAGAGCTTTCAGGCGGGGAACAGCAGCGCGTCGCCATCGCGCGAGCGTTGACGAACAATCCCGACATCATTTTTGCCGACGAACCGACTGGAAATCTCGATTCGAAAACGGGCGACACCATTATGGATCTGCTGTTCAATCTCGCACGCGATCGGAAGAAAACGCTCCTTGTCGTGACCCATGACGATCGTCTGGCAACGCGCGGCGACCGGCAGTTGCACATCAAGGATGGAGTGTTGCAGTAATGTGCGTGAATCGCCGAATCGGTGCGCGGTTGGAGAATACTGCCGCGTTTCTGTTTCAAAGCGCTTATTTTTGCTGCTTGAATTACGCAAGTAAAAGCCGAACATTTTTTTGCGATTATGAAAACCACTGATACGGCGGTATTAGACGAACCCAAGATTCATGAGCCTACTGCGGATGCAGTAGTTGAACCGGCAATTGAAGGCCGCCCACGGCCCACCGCAGTGGGCGTCAAGGAAGCAAAGATTTACATCGACGGAAAATTTTACTCTGAAACGGACGCGAAAGTCTCCGTGTTCGACCACGGTCTTCTGTACGGCGACGGTATTTTCGAGGGGATTCGTTTTTACAATGGGCGTGTTTTCCGGCTTGGAGAACATCTTGATCGTTTATGGGATTCGGCGAGATCGATCTGCCTGGAAATTCCGATGACGAAGCAGGGAATGACGAAAGCCCTCCTCGAGACGATCCGGCAAAATCATTTGCGGGACGGCTATGTCCGGCTGGTAGTGACGCGCGGGATTGGCAATCTGGGTTTGAATCCAATGCAATGTAAATGCCCGAGCGTGATTATTATCGTCGCAGCGATCACCCTTTATCACGAGAACGTTTATCGAAAAGGATTAACGATTGTGACGTGCGCAACGCGCCGCTGTAATCCCGGCGCGCTGAATCCGGCAGTAAAGTCTCTCAATTATTTGAACAATGTGATGGCACGGCTGGAGGCGAATCTGGCTGACGCGGACGAAGCGCTCATGTTGAATGACGCTGGCAACGTCGCCGAATGCACGGCGGACAACATTTTCGTTGTCAAGCGCGGTCAAATTGTTACGCCGCCCGTTACTGCAGGCGCGCTTCGCGGCGTTACGCGCTCGGTAGTGTTTGAGATCGCAGCCGAACTCGGCTTCAAAACGTTAAAGGCGGACATTACG
>CATPBS010000201.1 GCA_955652715.1 uncultured Candidatus Udaeobacter sp. | reverse complement strand
TCTCTGGAGTAAAGCGGCGGCATTAGGCGGCGATTATATTGCGACTGGCCACTACGCCATAATTGAGCACCAAACCGATCGCGCGATCCTTCGCAAAGGAATCGATTCGCGCAAAGATCAATCCTATTTTTTGTTTAGTTTGCGGCAGCCGCAGCTGCAGCGCGCGCTGATGCCGCTGGGCAAAATGACAAAACAGGAAATTCGTGAAATTGCGCACTCGTTAGGCCTTAAAGTGGCAGACAAGATCGATAGCCAGGAAATTTGTTTCGTTCCCGGCAACGATTATAAGGCGTTCCTGCGCTCGCATATTGGTGAAACTGAGTTTCATCGGGGTGCGATTTACGATGTCGCTGGAAACTTTGTCGCTGAACACGATGGAATCGAGCTCTTCACCATCGGTCAGCGCAAAGGATTGCCGGGCGGTTCGCCTCGGCCGCGTTACGTAGTTGACCTCGATCCGGAAACGAACCGCGTCATTGTCGGTGACGCCGAGGATTTGACCGTGGATGAATTCGAAATCGATCGCGTGAATTGGCACGCTGTAGCCGAAGTCGGTGACCCCGGCCGGCGATCAACGACCGCGGTTACAACAAGCCCCGACTACAGCGACGCTATCGACGCGGTAGTAAAGATTCGTTACAGCCATCCAGGTGCGCTCGCGACTGTGACGCCATTGGAAAACAGTCGTGCCCGCATTTGCTTGCACGAGCCACAGCGCGCGGTGACGCCCGGACAGGCGGCGGTGATTTATGATGGCGACGTCGTTCTCGGCGGTGGATGGATCTGCCGGCGCGAGGCGGCGGTTCTTGCCTAGCAAATGGTGGAAAAGATTCTGCTCGCACTCAGCACATTCCCCGACGCCGAAACGGCGCGTCGAATTTCAAATGAACTCGTCGCGGGAAAGTTCGCTGCATGCGCAAACATCCTGTCCAGCGTCGAATCGATCTACCGCTGGAAAGGCAAGATCGAGAGCGCTAATGAGAGGCTTGTTCTTTTCAAGCTGAGCGAAGATCGACAAGCAGCATTTCAACAGAAGTTGCAGTCGCTTCATCCGTATGACGTGCCGGAAATTATTTTTGTTCCGATCGCCAGCGGCTTACCGGAATATTTGCGCTGGGTTGCCGATAGTTGTGGCTAATCGCACCGGCGCTTCTTTCCGAAAAGAAAGATGGTGACGCCGATCGCGTTCGCGATTGCGGTCACAGCAATGATTTTCACGGCGAAACTCAGCGGGCTTGGAACGTCGATAATCGGGTAGACAGTGAAAAAAATCGCGGATAACGAGACGGCAGCGCCGCAGATCGCTGCGATGCGCAACCAGATCGGAGCGCCCGAACGAAGCGCACCCGCACCAAAAATCGGTATCGCGAACATTATGAAGTAAACGATCCCGTAGAAAACATTCGCCGCGTTATCCACAAGTTGAAACGCTTCCTGAATTCCTGCGCCGAGCTGGCTTGAGATGGCGATCACCAGCGTGATTGCGCCTACAAAAATAATCGAGTTAACCGGCGTCTTATAGCGCGGATGCAAGTGCGAGAACCAATTCGGCAACAATCGGTCCCATCCCGCGACCATCGGTAATCGCGAGCTGCCGGTAACGTGAACGCTAGTCGAAGAAATCGATCGCACCGTCATTAACAAAATTCCGACGGAAGCAATCGCGCCGGCGATTGGAAAGGAATGCAAGCCGAGTCGCAACGTTTGTGGCACCGGACCAATGAGATCGATCGGATTGCTGCCGACGAACGCGAGCACCGAGCTCGTTCCGAGAATAAACATCAACGCGATCACGGGCGAGGCGATGAGGACAGAGCGGCCGATGTCACGGGCGGGCGCGCGCGTTTCGCCGGCGAGAATCGCAACGTATTCAAATCCGCTGAGCGCGCCGACGGAGAGTTTGCTGAAAATGTTGAGAGAATAAAAGATCGACATCGTAGGCAAAGCGAGTTGAAGCGGCTGATACATTTTCAATTCGCCGCGAGCGAGTCCGAGAAGCGGCAAAAAAATCAACGCCGCATAAACCACGAACATGGCAAATGCCCCAACGTTGTGAACCCATTTGCCTAACGATAGACCGCGGACACACGTCCAGGCGAGGCCGCCAACCAATGCCGCGCTGATCAGTGACACACACCATTTGCTGTTTGGCATCCACGCGGCCCCGGGTCCGATTGCGTAAGATATATTCGTAGTCGTAAACATGCCGCCCAATGCGATGACCGTGATCGAAAGCAGCCAGAGATTCCAGGCAACCATGAATCCGGCAAACTCGTTGAAGCCGAGCTTCGCCCATTGGTAAATGCCGCCTTCGAGCGGCATCCGCCGATTTAAATAAATCACGACCGCGGCCTGGGGAATGTAAAAAAGCAAAATCGCGAGCAACCAAAAGAAAAGATGCGCTTGGCCGAGTTTCGCAGCGGCCCCGACCCAACTTGAGCCGACCACAAAAAGAATCTGCGTCAGGACCAGATCGCGCAGGCTCAGCGGTTTTTTGAGCGCAATGCTTTGCTCTTGGACACTTCGCTCCGCGCGATCTAGTTCGGGTATCATCGTTGAAGAGTTGAAGAGTTGAAGCGATGAAGCGAGCGGGAAAATCGTGAATCGAGATTCGGCTTCGAGGATTTAACGATTTAATTCTGCGAAGCCTGGACGCCTTAACGCTTCAACCGTTTAACCATCCAACGTAGCAGTTGCCGAGCTAGTTTTGCGCTTCTGGTCTTTTCGGCGGCGGCGGTTCGTTTCGAAACTCACGATGCCGGATTTTGCCACCAGCGTAAGCGATGTAACCACCCATTCCCAAAGTCGCTGCGCCGAGCAAAATCGTTGCGACCACGAGTGGTGCAGCGGATTTTGGCCATTTTATCGGCGCTGCGATTGCAATCGCACTCAAAAGCGCGAGCGCATAGAAAACATAGATGAGCTTCTCGGCACGATGCATGTGTTCATCCAGCCAGGCATGACCATCTTCATCGGTCATGGAGAGAACACGATCGTAACCGTCCTCGCCGAATTCATAGACCGGCCACGCAGACGCCGCGCTGATAAGCACGAGAGCTAATGTTGCGATCTGAGCCCGACGGCTTTTCAGGAAGAAGGCGATGATCAGTCCGAGCAAACCAACGAGCAAACCGTAAACCGGTATTGGATTGAGCAAGACATGAACGTATTCCGGCTGGCGCAAATCGCGGAGTATCGTATCGATCACAATCTGCCGTCCCAGCGAGTTCCTAAAACTTGCCCGGCACTCTTTGCCTTTTCAGGCGGCAAATATTTTTGCCAGTCGGCAATCGTGAAATGCCACCATTCAGTGCGCAATCCCCAAAAACCAGCCTTGTGCATTGCGTACTGCAGCAAACG
>CATPBS010000200.1 GCA_955652715.1 uncultured Candidatus Udaeobacter sp. | reverse complement strand
TTTTTGCGTCAGATGGGACTTTGATGGTTCGCTCCTTCGGCACGAGCGCCACTTGATTGTAGGCGTCATTGTCTGCCGCGCCGTTGAAAACCGAACTGATTCGTTCGCCGACCGCCATGTCGTACATGCCCCAATCGGGATCGAACAAAACGCGGTCGCCGTGTTTGGCGCTGCAGGTTGAGAATGTGATCAACAGTAATTTCCCATCGCGCCGCAAGATTTTCTCGACCTTGCCTGAAACCACGATGCCGCTGACGAACTCAAGCTTTGCTTTCTTCCCCTCGACGATGCCGAGCGCGTGCAACTGATCGTTCGTGAGCAACTCGGGAGATGCCGGCGTTTGTTTCCATTTACCGACCGGCGAACCAAACCCATCCTTGTGATAATCGACGCCGTGGCCTTCCAGTTCTTTATTACGGAAGGCCAGCGCGGTCTTGCCGGTCGTCCGCAGATAAATTGGAGAATCGTTTTCGTCGGTGATGACTTCGTCGAAAATACCGCTCACTTGCAGGCCGGACGAATACTCGCAGGTCGCAACGTTCTTGCATTCGATGGCCTTGTTGATGCCTTCGAGTCCGCCAACTTGATAGGCCATCTTGCTGGCGAATTCTTCAAGCACTTCCCTGAGGTGCTGAAAATTGCGGCAAACGAAAAGCTGCGGTTGTTTTGTGGTAATATCGAACGCGTAGTTATGCGCGTCGATGGAGTAGGGGATCTTTTTCACCGCGGGCTCAAGACACGAGACCGATTCACCAATCGATGAAAGCAGGCCTGCACCGTAAATCTTCGGATTCTCGAGCGTGCCGATGAGCCCGTATTCAACCGTCCACCAATGCAGCCGGGAAAGCAGTGCCATCTCCGAAGGTTCGCCCAGTGTTTTTTGCCGGTGTTCCACCAGCTTCGTTGCCTCCTCGACTTCTTTGGGGTCCGCGTTCGGGCGCTCCTTCAAAATCGATAAATGGCGGATCGCTTGATACAGCTCGAAATCTTTTTTCGATGACATTGCCTTTGCACCGACTTCGCCGAAGCGCTGCAAATATTTCGAGTATTCCCGATCGACAATGATCGGCGCGTGACCAGCGGCCTCGGGCACGATGTCGGGCGCCGGCGTGTATTCAATGTGATGGATCTGCCGCATGTCGCACGCGATCACCAGCACTTTGTAAGCTTGAAATTCCATGAACGCCGCCGGTGGAATGAAACCGTCCACGGCCACTGCGCCCCAGTCGATCTTTGCCAGAATATCGTTCATCTCGTGAATGCGCGGGATGCGCTCAAAGGAGATGCCGGTGTTAAGGAGACCCTGGAAATAAACTTTGTGTGCGTATTCCTTCAGAAAAAAAGTGTTCTGGCGCATGATGAATCGCCAGACCGCGTGATCGACCGGCGTGTAATCGTCGTAGCGCTGATCGACTGCGAATTGGAGTAAATGTCTGGGACAAGCCGCGACCGCGGCATTGTCATAGCTGATACCGCCATGAGCTTTCATCGGGGATCTCCTTGGACATAAAGTATGACCCCTTTGTAAACCGGGCAAGACCGATTCGGTTTCAGGGAGCACACGCCGCTGGCGTGTTCATCGCTGCGGCTCGCGGCGATGTCTTTGCGCTCGGCGAGCCACCGAGCGCGGCACGCGAGCCGCGTGCGCTCCCCAGAATTATTCACGTCGCGCACGCGCGATCCATATTGCGACCCACACGATTGCGACAATCGCAACCGCCCATGGCGCTAGGAACGCGACTGCCACGCCAATCATGCGCACGCTCCACATGATTGCCCCGGCGCTTTGCGCCAGCGTGCGTCGCAGCGTAGCGAGCAAACCGCTCTCTTGCGAAATGATCTTACCCTGGCTGTAAACCTGGATCGAGATGTCAGCCGGCGCATTCGCTTCATCAATCTGTGCACCTGTGCGGTCCTGGCGTTGCACATTCACATTTTCGACTTTGCCAAGTGCGTTGAGCGATTGGATCAGCGAAAGGTAATTTTTCATAGACACGCGCAGCGAAACGTTTGCCAGTTCGCGTCCATCGGGATCGCGACTAAAAGTGGAACTGCGAATGCGTCCACCTTGTTTCTCGGCGAGAGCGCGAAGCTCCTTTGCCTTTTTGTCCACGGCGGAGGCGCGAATGCGCAGACTGGTCTGCTGCAATGCCTGCTCCTGTTCCTCGCGAGAGATGGTGATGTTCAGCTCCACCTTGTCGCGTTTGGTCTTTGCATTTTCTGACATGCCGCTGCCGCCTTGCGAGATGCGGTCGGTCTGCGTTTGGAAATTTTCCACGCGTCCGAAAGATTTTACGCGACCGATCACACCATCGCTTTCTTCCGGTGCGATCAAGATGCTCACCTGCGCCGACATACGTCCGGAGTAATCGCGGTTCAGTTGCGCGTTCGTGATCTGCACCTTTGGAGATGCCAGCGCTTTGATGTCGTTGTAAATCTTCTCTACATCGGGTGCGTAAAGCGCGAGTTGCGCGCGCTCCTTGAGCAGAAACGCTGCCGGTTCCTCCATGTCTTTTTCCGCGAGCGAAATCGTGACTGTGGCGAACTGCACCTGGGATTCCCAATACTTCAATTCGCCCTGCATCTTCTCGATCTCTTCCCGCACGCGACTGAGTTCCTTCTCTACCTGAAGCAAATCGGAGACCTTGCCGGCCTTAGTGTTCAGCATGTCGATCAACCGTTGCTCCATCACCCGCGCGTTCTTTAGCCGCGCGTCGGTGTCGAAGTATGCTTTCGTCACGTCCTCGGTGCCGAGCGTCTGATTCTTTAGTTCGCCAAGTCCGCGAATCTTTTGCAGGAAAGGATCCAAATTTTGTGGCAAGACCTTGACTACAACCTGGCCTCGCAGTTTTCCATTTGCCTGTTTCTCTGAATTGGTTGTCGCGACGTATCCGTGTTGTTCGTTCGCCAATGCCGTGATCTTTTGCACCGCATCATCGAAGCTGACGATCTCAAGCTGGACAGTCGCGTTACGAATCAGTTTGCGATTCGCCACTTCTGGAGCAGGCGTTTCTGCCGGACTTTGTGCAGCTTGTTCCGCACCAACGACACCCTCTGGGCTTGTCACGTACGCTTTCGCCTCATTAGTCTCTGGCTGCGCTGCCTTGGCCGGCGCGGCTGTTGCCGGACGCAGTTGCGCTTCTTTGCGGAGTTCTGATCTGGTTGCAGGCGCTGGCTGCGGTTTCTCGAGCGCCAAGTCTTTCGGTTGTCCAGCGGCCAGTTCGTCTGATTTATCTAAACTACCGGCTCGACCTAGCCCCGACGCCGCGACCTGTGATGGTTGTTGGACCAATTGTTCCTCCGCGTAGGCTCCACGATTGCGCTGCGGAGTCGCGCTTTCGCCGGTGATCATGCGACCCACTTGAACTAGCGCCAAAAGAATGGCAGCGACTGCGGTGATCTGCAACGGACGCAAGCGGACCAGATCGGCGAGCAACTTCACGAATCCGCTTTGTTGCGGGATGCGATTGCGAAAACCCGCCAGCATTCGCTGCTCGAAAGCCAGATCGGGTTTTTCCCGAGCAAGAGTTTCTTCAAGAATTTTGTTCATAGCTTTGGTTTCATGATGAGTTTTTCGGCAGCCGGCGCAATCGACGAGGTGCGCGTGTAGCAGACTCCGTTCGTCCGCCGAAAGCTCGCCGTGGAGATCGGCGGCGAGCCAATTATCGATTTCGTTGTGAATGGTTGCCATAGGTCTAGTCCATTGAAGCGAGAGCAGGACGAAGTTGTTTGCGCAGCGAAGCGAGAGCACGGCCGAGAATTCCCCGCAGCGCTCCATTGGTGAGGCCAAGCGTGTTTTCGATGGTGCGGTAATCCATCTCTTCGAAATAACGCAAGGTGAGCGCGGCGCGATGAAGCTCTGGCAAGGTTGCAAGCGCGGAGTTCAACTGTTGATCCAGTGCAATCGTGTTAGTCGGCTCTAGTTCGATCGATTCGGCTATTTGTTCCGAGGGCGGGACAGTCCTGCGTTTGCGAAAAACATCGTGCGCCCGGTGCCGCGCGATCGTCGCCAACCAGGCGGGAAATTTTTCCGGATCGCGCACGCGCCAGCGCGTTTTCCAGGCCTTAACGAGCGAGTCTTGCACCACGTCTTCGGCTTCCTCGCGGCTTTGCAAAATGCCGTAAGCGATCGCGAAAAGCGTCCGGCTGTGCGTGCGAATGATCATTTCAAATGCTTCTCGATCGCCGTGAATGGCCGCCCGGTATTGTTCGCGTTCACTGGCATCCATGTTGTTGCGATCTAGGAGACTGTTGAAAAACCCATGCGCACCGCGCGAGAGCAGTTTGGTGCGAATGGCAAGGCGTGAGCGAGGAGCATGTTTTTAATAACCTGTAACGATCGAACAACGCTGCGAGGCGCGCCTAGCTGCTCTCGCCCGAAGGGTTGCGTTGATTTTTGGCCTGCGCCGCGTTGCTCGTCAGTCACAGATTCATTGCGGATATGCTCCCTCCTCGCGCCTTGCGCAGGACAAAAACAAATCAGCAACGCGGCGTGCATGGTTTTTTTAACAGT
>CATPBS010000199.1 GCA_955652715.1 uncultured Candidatus Udaeobacter sp. | reverse complement strand
ATCCAGGCCATCGCCAACACGGCGGGGTTCCACTTCGGGACCATCGAGCAGGGCGGAAGCAGCCTTTACCCATCGCTGGCACAGCGGGTCACCAGTCCGGAGGTGCTGCGCATCCTGCTCAGCATTGGTCCCACCGAGACAATGCACTTCCAAACGTGGCAGGATAAGGCGGGCAATGCGAATACAAACCCCAACGGGCCTCCAGGCAATCCACCGTTTACCGTGCACGACCCCATAAACAACTCAACGGTGACGTTCTTCGATCTCCATTTCGGCCAGCCGGAGACGCTGCAGGCAAACCTGATCATGCCTGAGCCATGCCCATTCCTAAGTAGAAGCTTCCCTAACTGTTCAATTATCCGTCCAACCAAAACAGAGGGGGTGGCGATGGGGGCCGTTAACGCCCTTATAGCAGACGGACTCTTCAGGGGGCAATCCGACGCGTTCTTTGACCTACTCAACCGTTTGGCAGAAGAAGCGGACGAAGCGCGGCGGCAGACCTAGCAGTCGCAGGGTCAACCCACCGGCAGAAAAAGGGAGTTCACCACTATGAATCAGTTAGTTCAGTCAAAAAACTTCACAACAATTATTGTCTCGGCGGCTGCATTCCTCTGCATTGGACTTGTGCCAACGACGCAAGCGGTTAGCCCTGCACCTGACGGAGGCTACCCCAATGGCAATACAGCTGAGGGGGATTTCGCTCTCTTAGTGCCCGCCCCCGCGACGGCGCAATCCCCGTCGGGGCATCCCACAATTACGCGTACACGCGCACGCGAACGACAGGAATGAGCCGCTGTAGTGACAACTGCGTTACTTTTGAGGTGCAGCGCGCCCATCCAAACCGTTGTCAATATTATCAACATGAAAATCGTGATCTCACTTTTTCTTCAATCAACACGAACCTCAGTTGTGATAGGAGTCCTTTAACATGAAAACTACAAAGCCGATGCACGTTCGCGTTTCTCGTTTCCTTAGTGATCGATATGCCTATAGGGCACAGCCTAATTACGTATCTGAACTTGTCGCCTTCGCAATAATTGTGGTTACCGCCATCTGGCCGGTTTTTTTATTGGCTAACGCCATGGCGACGACACTGAGATAAACGCAACCAGACCATCGAACCAAGTCAATTGCCATGTCTCACCAAATCCACACCTACACCGAGCTCCGGCAACAGATTCACGACGACCTGCGGGCTCAACATCCCGAGTGGGTTCAACCAAATGGCAAATCCCCCATGTGTGACTCTTACGAGGCGCGCCTCATGGAATTGCTCAATACTTTGACGCCAAGGGGATCCAACGAGTCTGTCGCTGCCCCTCTAACAGGGACTAAACTGAATCGGCATCGCGGTTATACACTAGTTATACAGGATAAATTCATTATATGAAAACCACACTTCTATCGATCACAAATTCAATCAGCTGTCTGCCTTTGCGGCCTGCGTTCGTTCTGATCGCACTCGCCGCCCTTGCGCTGTCGCCACTGGCACAAGCGGTAACCCCCGCACCCGATGGAGGCTATCCCCATGGGAATACAGCGGAGGGGAATGTCGCTCTCCAGAACCTCACCACCGGGAGTAACAACACGGCCATTGGGAATGGTGCGCTTTTTAACAACACCACCGGATCTCAGAACACAGCTACTGGCCGTGCTGCCCTTTTTCACAACACCACTGGCTTTCAGAACGCAGCTGCCGGTTTTGGTGCGCTCTTCAGCAACACCAGTGGATTCCACAATACGGCAATTGGGATAAACGCGCTCTCTAGCAATACAACCGGCAACCACAACACGGCCACCGGTGATCTCGCGCTTGTTTCTAACACAACGGGCAACTTTAATACTGTCGATGGTGCCCATGCGCTCGTTAGCAATATAACCGGCAACCTTAATATCGCACTCGGCCTTGCTGCCGGTGAGAGCCTCATCGGCAGTAACAATATCGATATCAGCAATGGAGGTGTCGCTGCCGAGTCGAACATTATTCGCATCGGGAACGAGGTAGCGTTTACGGACCGGGAGGGCGTAATGCACCCCGCTCATATCAAAACCTTTATTGCCGGCATTAGTGGTGCAACTGCCGTGGGCGGAGTGGCGGTATTCGTGGATTCGTCGGGGCAGCTCGGCACGATGACCTCCTCGGCACGGTTCAAGGACGAGATCAAGCCTATGGACAAGGCAAGCGAAGCAATTTTCGCGCTGAGGCCCGTAACCTTCCGCTACAAAAGAGAGCTTGATCCCAAGGCCACGCCGCAGTTTGGGCTGGTGGCCGAGGAGGTGGCAACAGTGGATCCAGATCTGGTGGCTCGCGATCGTGACGGAAAGCCCTACACCGTGCGCTACGACCAAATAAACGCCATGTTGCTCAACGAGTTTCTAAAAGAGCACCGCAAAGTGGAGGAACAGGGAGCGACCATCGCGGAGTTAAAATCCGGAATGCAGGCTCTCGCTGCCACGGTGAAAGAGCAGACAGCGCAAATCCAGAAAGTGAGCGCACACCTTGAAGCGAGCAAACCTGCGACGCAAGTGGTCAACAATCCCTAAAGGCGCGCTCACCCCCAACAAAGCAGCATTTCACAATCAGCCATCACGTCTGGACGGTCACTCTAAATGAGACAAATGCTAATCGTGTTGCTGTTCGCAATGTTCACCTTTGCCGCGACGCCTCCTCGTGTGGTTGGCCAGAAGGCAAACGAACTTTCCGCGGCCAAGCCAGGCACCGTATTCCGAGACTGCTCGGATTGTCCAGAGATGGTCGTAATCCCGGCGGGTTCATTCACAATGGGTTCGTCCGAGTCGGAGAAGGTCTGGGCGACGAAGCACGGTGCTTCCCCTCAATCAGTTTCCGATGAGGCCCCGCAACGTCGTGTTGTCATGCAACCCTTCGCCCTTGGGAAATATGACGTGACACGCGCCGAATACGCCGTTTTGTCCGGGAAAGTGGGTATCCGCCAGGTGATGGCTGTTGTAAGGACAGTTTCAAATGGAATAAGCAGCCGGACTTGAACTGGAAGAGCCCCGGCTTCAATCAAACTGATCGCGATCCTGTGGTGTGCATTAGCTGGAAGGACGCGCGCGCGTATGTCGCTTGGTTGAATAAGAAGGTGGGCGAGCAGGTTTCGACCTCAGGTGACGGACCATATCGGCTACCGAGCGAAGCATGGAAGTATGGGCCCGGGCTGGGACTACAACGCGATTTTAGTGGGGCGATGAAGACGATGGTGCAGCCGCTCACGCGTGGTACAAAAACAATTCCGACGGGAAAACTCATCCGGTTGGATTGAAGCTTGCAAATGCGTTCGGCCTTTACGATATCGTCGGCAATGTCTGGCAATGGACACAGGATTGTTATGCCGACAGCTATGCCAAGGCACCCACGGATGGAAGTGCCGCGGAGATTGCGGACGGCTGCATGCGCGTTGATCGCGGCAGTTGCTGGTTGTACCGAAGCTGGCTCCTCCGCTCAGCCACTCGTGAGAGAAATCCGGCCGATTTCCGCGACGTCATCATGGGATTTCGCGTTGCGAGGACGTTGCCGTGAAATGAGAGCTTATTTCTAAATCTTTGCTGAATGAAACGAATAGGAATCTTACTGTTGCTGGCATTCATCAATGCCGCTGTGATCACCTTCACTGCCGTACGAGTAGCCGCTGCAGCCGATAGCCGCGGAAGTGAAAGCTCTTCGGAGGAAGCTGATCGCCTCGCAATCGACCGGCTGCATCGACAGGATGTCGAAGCGACGTTGTCCGACAAAGCTGACGAGTTGGCGAAGTTATGGGACAGCGAAGCCGTTCGGATCCAACCGGGCCGCCCGGCGGAGATCGGCAAAGCAGAGATTTACGCTAACGACAAACGCTGGGAAACGAAGCCCGATAGGCCAAGGACGCTTTGCTACAAGTCGGAGATCAAGGACGTGCGGATCACCGGTGAGTGGCGTTCGAATGGGGCTACATCTCATATAAGGACTCCAGCAATCCGAAGCCGATGCGCGGCAAAGTGCTTAGGGTAATGAAGCGACAACCGGACGGCTCCTGGAAATTCGCGCACGTGATTGTCTTCGATGAAAAGAATGAATCTGTTGCTCCAATGTCCAACCCATGCACATGAAAATCCAAATCTCTATTTTATCGGCAGTTGCCATCGTGGTGGTGACTGCTTCAGATGCGCTAACAACTAACGCGGCACGCTTTGTCGATCTCAAGGCGCCAGATGGCACGATTCTGAAAGCAAGCTACTTCGCTGCGGCGAAGCCCGGGCCAGGCGTGTTGTTGTTTCATCAAAGCAATCGCACGCGCAAATCGTGGGAGGGTATCGCGCGTCAGCTTGCTGCCGTTGGAATTAATGCGTTAACGGTCGATACCGATCCGAAAAGAACAAGAAAGCAGAGGTGGCCCGGCGATCTTGACGCTGCATTTGAGTT
>CATPBS010000198.1 GCA_955652715.1 uncultured Candidatus Udaeobacter sp. | reverse complement strand
GGCACGACGTTGCGGTGTAGCAAAGAAGTCACGGACGCGCAGGCAATCTGGACGAGACGAGTGTTCAACGCGAGAGTTGTCGGGTGAGTTGTTTTATTGCTCGCCTTGCATCGTGTTCTCTGATGCAATGCACTCCCGTGGACACAACCTTACGCTGCTGAAAGACAATTACCAACACGTTGAGTTGCCGCTAAAAACGTCGTTTACGCCTAAATAGTATGCCTAAGTACTGGCGCATTTCTGACCGGGCGATTCGGAATGGGGAACCGAGCAGCACCGAGCAGGGGCCGCTGAGCTATTGGACGGCCGATAACCTGGCGAACGACGGCACGATTCCGTGGCAAAAGATTTCTAAAAATCAGTTTCAAACGCATCTCAAAGCCGCGGCTAATGCGTTGAATCCGAACGATGATGCGCAGCAGGAAGAGCAACCGCACGTAACGTTTTTCGTGCACGGCTTTAACGTCGGCTGGCAGGCAGCCTCCGCCAGTTACCTCAACCTGTGCAATCGGTTATTCAGCGGTGATAAGAGCATCGGTTTGTGCGTCAGCTTCGATTGGCCGTCTTTCGGCAACGTACTCGGCTATTACCCCGACCGCGCCCACGCACGGTCGTGCGCTAACGACCTGACGATTGTATTATCGACTCTTTACGATTACCTGCTCGATAGACAGGCCGCGGCCGTCAAGAATCCTGATAACGCCTGCAAAGCTAAGGTCTCTATGATCGCTCATAGCATGGGCAATTACGTTTTGCAAAAGGCGATGGCCGCCGCGTGGACACGGCAGAATCAGCCTCTTTTGACGGTTTTGCTCAATCAACTCTTGATGGTTGCCGCGGACGTGGATAACGATCTTTTCGATGCCGGCGCACCGGACAACGGTGATGGGCAAGCGGTTGTGAATTTATCTTATCGAATCACCGCCCTTTGCAGTGGAAAAGATGCTGTCCTTGGAATGTCAGCCGGTCTCAAGCATTTCGGCACGCGAAGGCTAGGTCGCTCAGGTCTGGCGAATCGACCTCCTTTGATTACCCAGCCGCCGCCGACCGACAATGTGTGGGATGTCGATTGCTCGAGCTTTTTCGCTCCCGCTATAAACGGCGAAAAAATTCACGGCGCATATTTTGTTACGGACGAAACCATTGAGCTCATGCGTCAAATACTACGCGGTATCGACAGAGGGGTTTTACAAGCAGGTAGAGCAACGGTTGGTTCGGCTGACCCACGATTCATTCCGCCGAGCTGAGCATTACTGAGCTGTGCGGCCTCCCCTAGCCCTTGCTCAGACCATTCCAAGCGCACCACTGCGGTCGCAAAAATTTTTCACGGTCGCTTCTAGGTCTAAGACTTTTTTGCTGCAAAACTACGCAATTCGGCGAAAGGCCATGAAGATAAGTTCGGCTATGGTCACCTCTGAAAAACACGCTGCGCAACACCGCGAAAAACTGCGCACGTCCTTCTCTTTGAATTAGAAATCCGTTGCTCTATCCGGCTGAGCTACGGTTGCAGAATTAGCACAGACATATACCGCGTTCCTGACGAATAAAAGGGTACTGGAGCGCGCAAAAAGAAGGCTAACGGCGCAACAGCCTTGCCTCAGTCGTTCGTCACGTCCGGCAACCGTCCCATCGCGGCACGCTTGTCGTCCGTCGTAAGGTGCGTGTACTGGCGAGAGACTGCCGCGCTCTCGTGGCCGACAATCTCGCGCGCGATAAAGTCCGAGACGCCCGCTGCTTTCAGCATCGTCACCGCGCTATGGCGCAGACTGTGGAACGAAATCTCGCTCGCCTCGCGCGCTTGATCGCGCCCTTTGCCGGTGCTTTTGTGTCCGCGCGGTCGCGGCGCAACAAGTCTAGCAGCAACCAGAATATCTCGGAACTGATTCGACAGCGAGGCTGTGCGCTTCGCGCTCGCTGCGCGAGGGAAAATGAAAGCGTTTGGGTTGTCGCTCGCTGGCAGCGCGGACAAGTAATCGCTCAGCGGTTGCAGAAGCGGCAGGACGATTCGCCGTCCGGTCTTGCGCGTGGTGAACGCAATCTCGCCGGTATCCAGATCGACCGCGCGCCAAGTGAGTTTTGCCAAGTCGCCGAGCCGCTGTCCGAGATACAGACCGAACAGCACGAGGCCGCGCCATTCGATGTTCTCGCCGCACGCTTTCAGGATGCGCTTGATTTCCGCGAGCGTGAACGCGCGACGCTTCGATTCCCCAGTTGATTTGAGCAGCTTGACGCGCACAGCCGGATTGACCGCGAGCAATCCCTGCCGCACCCCTTCACCGAGACAGATTCGCAGCACCTTGACGCCCAAGTTTGCCGTCGAGCGCGAAAGTTCTTTCGCCTCACGATCACGAAACCGCGCGATGTCGCTCGCTTGCAGCGTCGAAAGGTCGCGTTTGCTTTTCGCCTCGCCGAGAAAACCGGTGAACCGTTCGATCACGCGCTTGTAACGCGCGTGCGTGGATTCCTCAGTCTCGATTGCTTTGGATTCCGTCCATGTCTCGCACCACGATTTGATGGACGCGCTCGGCAGCGATTCGATGTTGGCCGCCGTGAACACGTCGCTCACGCCTTGCGCGATCACTTCGCGCGCGGCGTCCACGCTCAGCTTGCCATTGCGCGCTTTGAGCGCGGCCTTTGCCATGCACGGCAGATTTCCAGCGCCTGCTTTTTGTCGCGGGTTTTCGTGGAGCGAAAAACGCGCCTGCTGGTCAGGGTTTCGGGGTTCCAGATTGAGAATGCGCAGAACCAGTACGGCCTGCCCGGTTGACGATGAATGCTTGGCATAGTGCATAATTAGAGCGCATAACATCCGCTGATGTTCAAAGATGTTTTCTCACGTCCATTCTCATAGGTAAATTCGTCGAGTCCAAGGCGCGTGGTAGCACCGGGGGTTCGAATCCCACCCCTTTTGTTTCCCTCGTATGAAACCGACGGAGAGCTGAATACATAACACTTCTGCGATTGATTCCAACGGGCGAACGATCATCGTTGCCGACGCGCATCGCGGCGATGGAAAGCGC
>CATPBS010000197.1 GCA_955652715.1 uncultured Candidatus Udaeobacter sp. | reverse complement strand
TAATTAACCAGGGCCTTTTGTGAACACGAAGATCAGTCATCTCGCGGTCTGGATTCTGGTGGTGGTTTATTTCCTTATCGGCTGGGGCTGGTACGCAATCTTTGGCGAGAAGTGGTTAAATCTTCACGCCAGAACGATGACCGACATCGAGCGGACGCACAATGTCTCCGCCTACTTGCTCGCTTTTATTGCGTCCATCATCGTCAACTACGCCTTGGCATGTTGATCAACCGGCTCAATGCGGCGAGCGCGATCGCAGGATTAAAAATCGCGCTCCTGTGCTGGTTCGCATTTCTCTTCGTCGAATACTCTACGATCGCCGTGTTCTCAGCTTTCGAGACAAATCCGTGGCCGCTGATTTTCGTCGACATGGGCCGTCCATTGGTTGCTTTCGCGGTTAGCGGACTCGTGCTGGGCGCCTGGCCCAAACGAGCGCTGTAGCCGCGGTCGTTGACCGCGGTCTTCTGTAGTGGCGGCTGCTCTCAGCCGCCGAAAGTGGATGCAACATTACTGTTGCTGTAGAGGCGGCCGTGTCGCCCGCGATTTCCTGCAGCAAAGGTCTATGATCCCCGGACCTTCCACCTTATAAGCCGCTGACAACGCAGCTAATCGCAGCGCTACAACAAAAAGAAATCGCCGGATACGCTTTGAGCACTCCGGCCATTTGAACCGTCGCTTACTTATTTCTTTGGCGAAGCCGCCGGATTGGCTGCTTCTTTCTTCGCGCCCTTGCCCGCCTTCACTTCCACGTCTGTAGCCGACATGGTGTAAGTGACTGTCACTTTTTCGCCGACCTTGAGGTCCCCAGTGACTTTCGTGCTGGAATCACGATTGATTTCCCAACGGTCCTTGCCTTTTTGGACCGCAATCATCGTGTCATTCACTTCCAACACGGGTCCTGTGACCTGATAGGTCTTGGCACCCGCGGCAAAAGCTGCGCTGCTGAGCGCCAGACTCGCTGCGGCCAATAAACTGAGTGGTAATCTTATTTTCATAGTGACCAATTAGACCGCCATTGCACCATTCTATTCAAGCGTTTTAAAGGTCTGAAGCAGGAGCTGAGTCGCCGCTGTTCTCGGCGGCAAAATGGATGCAATAAGGCCAGTGCGGCTCGGACCTATTGCTTCGCCGGTTCAGGCATCGTCCTCAATCCTACCCGAGCCAAATATTCATCAGCCTGCAATAGATCATTGCCCGCGCGCTCGATGATCTTAAGCAGATTATCCATCGACGAAACTTCCTCCAGTTGCTCGGTCAGGAACCACTGCAGAAAATTGATCGTAATGTAGTCGTTCTGCTTTCGGGCCAATTCCACGAGCCCATTGATTTGCTGGGTGACATGAATTTCCTGGTCGAGCGACAGTTTCACCGCGTCGCGTGGGGTCTTGAATTTCGATTTAGGCGCGTCGATCGCCGGGATCACTACGCGTCCGCCGGCATCGACAATGTACTTAATGAAACGCAGCGCGTGACCTTTCTCCTCCTCGGCCTGCTGGAAAAAATGCTGAGACAACTGCGGGAGCGCCTCCGACGCAAAGTGCGCCCCGATCGCATAGTATTGCAACTCCGCGCTGAACTCGTATCCGATTTGTTCGTTAATCGCATCGATAACTTTTTGACTTGTAAGCATGGGAATCCTTTCGTTGGATAGGGTTCTTTAGCGCAGCCTGTCCAGAGTCTCAAACAGCTTTTCGAAAAACAGCAAATTGACACAGAGTCGCCAGCGATCGCGCTACGCAGGCTCCATTGGGCAGAGACCATATTCGAGCAGCTCGTGAGCTCGTCGAATTTACGAGCCTCGCACGACCTATCTCCGACGTGAATCGCGTCTATTTCTCGCTGTGGAAAGTTCCGGTAATATCGCGCAGCAGTTGGTTTTGTTGTTGCCAGCGCGACTTGAGCGTCCAGGCGAGGATCTGTTGAAAATGATCGCCGTCATCCACGGTAGTATGAAGAAAAACAACGTCGGTGCCGTCTCTCGTCCCGCTTAACTCGTCTTGCATAGCGGGATGACCGTCGATTGTAAGCGGAATAGGTTCAGTGGCTGACGCATTCTTCATTTTCTGCAACATCCGATCTCGCGCTAGTTGATGATGTTTTTCCAGAGTTTGATTGCCGACTGCAGCTTTTGCGTCGCTGATGACGATCAAATACATTTCTTTGCCCTTGTAACCCCCTTGCAGCTTCGCCTGCTTATTGAGGTCTGGCAGTTTCGTCCAC
Organism: uncultured Candidatus Udaeobacter sp.; assembly: GCA_955652715.1. Lineage (GTDB taxonomy): Bacteria > Verrucomicrobiota > Verrucomicrobiia > Chthoniobacterales > UBA10450 > Udaeobacter. The sequence goes on along the minus strand of CATPBS010000197.1, from coordinate 1,516 downwards.
GTACCGGGGATCGTGACCTTGATTTTGCCATCGTCAGAAGCGATTTCCTTTCGTTCGATGGAAAGGCGATGCAAGCGCTCGCGATCCGACTGAATCATGCTGACAAGTAACGGGATGCCCATTACACCGAGCACGAGCGCGATGTAGCCTAAGATTAGCCCTGCGGTGGCGATTCCCTTCCCGGGGAGCACGCCGCCGGATTTGCGAATTTTCGAACGAGCGATGTGGCCGCAAATGACAGCGGGGATCGCGGTAAGGAGCCATCCGCACGTAAATGAAAGGATTGCTAAAACGAGACTCCAAATCGCGGTGGGCGCAGTGCGAGGAACCGGTAGAGGGACAGGCGGAGGAGGCGGTGTTATTTCGTCGGCCATTGCGCCGTTGTAGCGAACCTAACGGCAAAATCAAGACGCACTGCAGGATCCAATCCGTCGAATGGACTCGCTCACTCCCGTTTGCGGTACACGAGGCGCTTGCGCTCCCAGAAAAAGAAGAGTCCAGCACTTTGGCTAGCAAAGTGCTGGGTTCTGGCGACGTCCTACTGATTCGCTCGCTCCAACGCGCTTCGCCCTTCGGGCTTCCCGTCTATCTCGCTCGACTCCCGTCGTCTCGGTTCTCTTCGGCCCACGGCCGTGCTCGAGTAGGACGCAGAACGCAGAAATGTAAAAACCCCACCGAGATAAACCCAGTGGGGTTCTTAGTTCTGGCGACGTCCTATTGACTCGCTTACTCCCGTTCGCTCGGCCATTCGGCTTGCCCATCTATCTCGCTCGATTCCCATCGGCTCGATTCTCTGCTCGAGTAGGCGTGCCAAACTAAAACCCCGCTGAGATTAAACCCAGCGGGGTTTTAGTTCTGGCGACGTCCTACTCTCGCACGACCTATCGCCGTACTACCATCGGGGCTGCAGCGTTTCACTGCCGTGTTCGGAATGGGAACGGGTGGGGCCACTGCGCTATTGTCACCAGAGTGCGGAGCCGCACTGGCGGTTCGCTGCGTTCGCAGCGACGCAAGCGCGAAGCCGACTCTCTGGGGACTTCGGACGATTGAGGTCACTCGCCACTACCTAAATTTCTAAAGAACAATCAACTCTCAGCTGATCACTATCAACTGATCGCTGATTCGCTGATATCTACATACAGGAGTTCATTTCGGCTGAGGACAGCCGACGGTACAACTTAAGGCTTCGTTTTGTTTTGAGATCTTTTGATCTTTTCCGATTGCTGGAACCGGGATCAGCGATCCCGGCTACAGCGTAACAGAAAAGTAAAAGATCAAGCCGAACGGGTTATTAGTACTCCTGAGCTGAACACATTACTGTGCTTACACCCGGAGCCTATCAACGTGGTGGTCTACCACGACCCTTCAGGGAGAACTCATCTTGGGATAGGCTTGGCGCTTAGATGCTTTCAGCGCTTATCCTTTCCGAACATAGCTACCCAGCACTGCTCTTGACAGAACAACTGGAACACCAGCGGTTCGTCAGACCCGGTCCTCTCGTACTAAGGTCTGAACC
>CATPBS010000196.1 GCA_955652715.1 uncultured Candidatus Udaeobacter sp. | reverse complement strand
TACTATCCTGCGGGATACGCGGCGCGCTTCCTTTCGCAAGCATTCGCAAAGAATCGAGCAGCGCGTCGGGCGCGATCATTGCCAATCGGTCGTGCAACGACCCGCCTGTATCATCCGAGCGAATGTCAATTGTGCGCTGCAACAGGATGTCCCCGGTGTCGAGGCTTTCATCCATGTACATAACAGTGATGCCGGTCTCCCGATCCCCTGCGGCGATAGCAGCCTGGATTGGCGCAGCCCCGCGCCAACGCGGCAGCAGAGATGCGTGCAGATTCAAGCAGGCAATCTTCGGAATTTCGAGAACGTCGCGCGGCAAGATTTGCCCGTAGGCGATGACGGCAATCACATCCGGCGTTAGCACAAGAATGTCTTCAATCGCTTGTCGATCTCTGATTCTCGCTGGCTGTAAGACCGGCATCCTCGCTGCGGCCAGCGCCTTTTTGATTGGCGGTGGCTCGATAGATTGAGCGCGGCCGACCGGTTTGTCGGCTTGCGTCACGACCGCTACCACGTCGTGTTCCGACTTCAGCAAAGTTTGCAGCGTCGGCACGCCGATCTCACCCGCGCCGATGAAAACGATGCGCATTCCCTAGCTACGGCGTCAATTGTGCCGCGCGACAGAGCGACGCGGGCGTCGCGCGGCCGTCGTTTGCGCAAGGAGTTTCTCTCCGGCAGTAATCTCACGCCGGCCTACCGACGTTCCACACTCCGTGCAGAGATAATCGAAAATCTCCTTGTCGGGCAGGACCAAGAGCAGCCGCTCGCGCACCGGCATAGCGGCTTTGCACTTTTCGCAGTACAGACTCGAAGCGGTGAAATTTTCAAACTGCTGCTGGTTCATACACGCCGTCGTTCACGCTCTGCAGGATATCGAGCAGAACTTTGGCGGGCGGCTGTGTCGCGTCAACCACGGCGATCAGCTCTCGCGGATAATATGAGAGCACCGGCTTCGATTCCCTCTCGTAAATGTCGAGACGTCGCTGGATGACCTCCTCGTTTGCGTCGTCGAGGCGGTTGTCCTTCAAGGCGCGCTTCTTTAACCGGTAAAAGAGTGTCTCGCGGCTCGGGCACGCAAGGTGAAACACTTTCTTTACGTCGATCATTTCCTCCATGATTTTGGCCTGTCCGATATTCCGCGGAATGCCGTCGAGCACGAGCGTGTCGATGTCGGGTTTAAACTTGTGCCCTTCCACAGCCGCATCGATTGCCTCTCGCCAGAGTTCCACCGTGATGTCGTCCGGGACGAGTTGGCCTTTGCCCGAGTATTCAAGGAAGGCTTTGCCGACCTTTGTGCGCGTGTCGATGGAGCGGAACACGTCGCCACAGGCGCAATGATACAAGCGCGGGATCGTGCCGAGCGTTTTGCCCTGCGTGCCTTTGCCGCTGCCTGGCGCACCAAAGAGGATGAAGGTGTTATATCTCATCTGCGAAAGCCGCTTATACTGCAAGCCGGTCAGACGCGGAAGCAGAATTCGATGAGGCTAATTCGTTGCCGCTAGCGGGTCCACATTCACCCGCCGGCCGCGACGATCAAAGCGCACCGTGCCATCCAGCAGCGCAAAAATTGTGTAGTCCCGGCCGAGTCCGACGTTCTTTCCGGGTAGAAATTTTGTTCCGCGCTGCCGCACGATGATATTGCCGGCCACAACCATTTCGCTGCCGAATTTTTTCACACCCAGCCGTTTGCTGACGCTGTCGCGGCCGTTCTTGACGCTGCCTTGTCCTTTTTTGTGAGCCATTGAAGAGAGTTGGTGGTTGAGAATTGGATAGCCGTATCCGTTTTACTCCTCGGTTTTCTTCGCTGCGCCTTTTTTCGCTCCCACACTAATGCTTTTAATCCTCACACGCGTCAATTTACGACGGTGGCCAACCGTGCGGTGATAGCCTTTACGCCGCCTGTACTTGAAGGCGATAACTTTCTTGTCCTTGCGCTGTTCGAGAACTTCAGCCGTCACCTTTGCTCCGGAAATCAGCGGGTTGCCGTGCGTCACGTCGCTGCCGTCGGCAAACATCAGTACATCACCGAAGGTCGCGATCTTGCCGGGATCGACATCGAGAAGGTCGACATCAATCGTATCGCCTTCCGCGACGCGGAACTGCCTGCCTCCAGTCTTAATAATTGCGTAAGCCATGAACGGTGGGGGGAGAGAAAAGCCGCCCAAAATTCCACAGATGGGCGGGCTTGGCAAACGGAAAGCTCGATCCACGCAGTGAAGCCGCTTACATTCTACGCTGCTGCTTCGCCGGTCGCGCTAATGAGTTCTCTGTAAAGAGCTTCATAGTGCTGCGCGGACGCGTCCCAGGAAAAATTGTGCGCCATCGCTCGTTTCATCAACTTGGTCCAGAGGCGCCGGTCGCGGTAGATTTGCCGCGCACGTTTGATCGCATCCCAGAAAGCTTCGCTCGAATATTCGTAACAGAGGAAACCGTAACCGCTGTCGGTTGTCGGATCGTAATCCTCGATGATCTCCTGGATTCCGCCGGTCACGCGTGCAACCGGCAGGGCGCTATACTTCAAGTTATACATCGCACTCAAACCCGCTGGCTCGATACGCGATGGAATCAGAGCGATGTCCATGCCTGCCTCAATGAGGTGCGCCAGCTTTTCGTCATAATTTTTCTGATAGGCAAACTTGGTTTGAAATTTTTTGGCCGCGACGGCGAGCGCAGTCTCATACGCAGAGTCACCTTCTCCAAGAATGATCAGCCGCACATCGTCCCAGAGAAGTCGATCGAGAAGTGGCACGAGGATTTCGAAACCTTTTTCCTGAACAACGCGAGTGACCATCCCGAAGACGGGGCCGCCCGGCGCAGGCGTGAGGTTCATTTCCTTCAGGAGTGCCTCACGGCAGACCTGTTTTCCCCGGAGTCGTTTCGCGTCATAACGCGCCGGGAGTGCGCGATCCGACGCCGGATTCCATCGCGTGTAATCTGCGCCATCCAAAATGGCCCTGAGGCGATGTGCATTTTCGCGCAGCACCCCATCGAGACCGCACCCGCCCGATGGCGTCTGGATTTCGCGCCGGTAATGTTCGCTTACGGTGGTAATCCTGTCGGCATAGAGGATTCCGCTTTTCAGAAAATTTAGGCGCCCAAAAAACTCCACGCCATGCAGGGTGAAAAACCGCTCTGGCAAATTTGTGAGCCCGAAATCGAGTCCCCAAAAACTGCCCTGATCAGCCACGTGATGAATAGTCAGGACAGTTTTGAACGGCAGCCCTTGCGCATGAACAAAGACCGGCACCAACGCCGGGGCCCAATCGTGAACGTGCAAAATTTGCAATTGCGGCGTCAATCGCCGGGCTAGCTCAAGCGCCGCTTTGCAGAAAAAAATAAATCGGGCGGCGTTGTCTTCGTACGGCTTACCGCGCTCGCCGTAAATTCCAGCGCGATCAAAAAAGTCATCGCACCGAATGAGAAACAACTGCACGCCGCTTGCGCTCCGTCCCTCGAGGTACTGCGCGACGTAAATCTTCTCGCCCACCTGCACATCGACAGTTATGCCAGTGTTCTTCTTCTTAAACGCGCGATTCTCCTTAATTTCGCGGTAGAACGGCAACGTTACGCTTACTTCATGACCGCGCGCACGCAGCGCGCTTGGCAACGCGTCCATGACATCGATCAGCGCGCCGGCTCGTTGCAACGGTGGCCCCTCCACGCTGATCATCAAGATTTTCATTCGATGTTGGACGTTCGATGTTGGGCGTTCGGCGTTTCTTCAGTGATTGTTGGCTAACGAATACTCCCGTTTTATCCATTCCAGCGCTTCCTCCCGCGTCCGTAGCGTCCCCTCCAGCTGTCGCGTTTCCACTGCCTCGAGGATTTCGCCAAACTTTGGGCCGGGCTTTAACCCAAGGGCGATCAGATCGTCACCGCGCACCAGGGGCGGGGGAATGATCGGTTCGTTGGCGAATTCTTCGCGTTTGCGCAGGAGAAATTCATAGTTGTCGAGCATCCGATGGCTGCTTTCACAGTCGACCCGGTGCAATTCCAGCTCGTCACCAAAGGTTGGTCGGGCCATAAAACGTTTCAGCTTTGCGACTCGCATGTTCGGGGCATCCTTGAAAACCATGTGCTGCCTAACCATTTCGACGGTCGCCTCAATTTCGGCGCCGGAAAACCGCAAGCGCCGCATGATCGCCTCTGTCATCTGAGCACCGATGCGGTCGTGTTCGTTAAAACGGATGCGGCCCGTTGTATCCACCGTCGCCGTTACCGGTTTCGCGACATCGTGAAACAACACGGCGAAAACCAGCGGAGTGGAAACTTCCTCCGGAAGGAACTGCAACATCAGCCGAGTGTGCACGAATACGTCGCCCTCGGGATGAAACTGTTCCGGCTGCAACACACCTTTCATCGCTTCCAGCTCGGGCAGAATTGCAGCCATTAGGCCGCTGGAATCGAGCAGGTCCCAGCCGCGGACCCGATTCGGTGAAAAAAAAATCCGCACCAATTCGTCGCGAATTCGTTCAGCGCTGATTTGATTGATTGACGACGCATTGGCGGCGAGCGCGTCCCACGTTTTCTCATCGATCTGGTAATCGAGCACCGTGGCAAAGCGCACTGCACGCAGCATGCGCAGCCGGTCTTCCGCGAACCGTTGCGCAGGGTCCCCAATTGCGCGCACGAGTTTTGCGTCGATATCGCCGCCGCCGCCGACAAAATCGATCACCTTCTTCGCGACCGGATCATAAAACATTCCGTTGATGGTAAAATCGCGGCGCTGGGCGTCCTCTTCCGGCGAAGAAAAATGCACCGCGCTGGGATGCCTTCCGTCAATATAGGCGTCATCGGAACGAAAGGTCGCCACCTCGAATTGAAAACCGTTCTCCAGCACAATCACGACGCCAAAATGCGCGCCGACTGCGAACGTCCGTGGGAAAAGTGCCTGTACGGCTTCGGGCCGCGCGTTGGTAGCAATGTCGTAATCCTTCGGAATCAAACCGCGCACCATGTCACGTACGCAGCCGCCCGCGAAGTACGCAATGTGCCCCCGCTCGCGCAACCGCGCGGCAACTTGCCGCGCAACGTTTTCCATAGGCGAGGGCTTCACAGGATCACTGTAGCCGCTTCATTGTGCGAAGCGCAACGCGCGCCTCATTAGCATTAGCGTTGCGCCGGCCGGACGTCGATCCCGCGGGGCAGCGTTCCTAGACTGCGCTCTTCTGCTTCCAAAAGGAGTGAATGATGAAGAGCACTAC
>CATPBS010000195.1 GCA_955652715.1 uncultured Candidatus Udaeobacter sp. | reverse complement strand
GAAAGGGAAGAGGGCCAGACGATTTAAAAAAGGCGATGTCGCAGCTGTCGGCTGCTTCGTCGATTCATGCCGGAAATGCTCCAATTGCAGAGATGGATTGCAGCAATATTGCACTGGCGGACTCGTCTTGACCTACAACAGCTATGAGAAGGATGGAAAGACGATCACGAGAGGTGGTTACTCCACGAAAATCGTCGTGGACGAAGAGTACGTGTTGAAGGTCCCGTCGAAACTTCCGCTCGAGAAAGTCGCGCCTTTGCTGTGCGCAGGGATCACCACCTACTCGCCACTTCGTTATTGGAAAATTGGTAAGGGACATAAGGTTGCGGTTCTGGGGCTCGGAGGGCTGGGCCACATGGCCGTCAAATTTGCTTCCGCGTTCGGAGCGAAGGTGACGGTCTTAAGCCGATCACCGAACAAGCAGCGCGATGCCAAGCGGATGGGCGCCACTAACTTCGCCCTAACAAGTGATGCCGAGAAAATGAAAACGCTGACTAATCACTTCGATTTTCTCATCGACACCGTCTCCGCTACGCACGACTTCGACTTCTATCTAGGGCTGCTTCGAACGAACGGAGTAATGATCTGCGTGGGGTTGCCGTCCGGTGAGGAACAACTCTCACCGTTTAACTTGGTGCTGGGCCGAAGGAGCGTCGCCGGGTCGCTGATTGGCGGATCGCCCGAAACACAGGAGATGCTGGATTACTGCGCCAGGCACAAGATTACTTCAGACGTCGAGGTTATTCCCATTCAGCAGGTCAATCAGGCATACGATCGAATGGTGAAAAGCGATGTCCGTTACCGGTTTGTGATTGATCTCGCGTCGTTGAAGTAAATAGTTGCGGCGTGGAACGCGACGCCGAGACAACGTCGCCAACACGCGGGACGCCTGCGCTACCCGGTCTGGATTCAAGCCGCGTTAGGGGAGCCCAATTTCGATGGCACCAGGATAGCGTCGCTCATCCCGTGCACAAATTTCTTGTCTGCCGGAGCGATTGTAGCGAGAGCTCCACGTAGTTTTACACGGTCGCTTTCGACGAAATAATACGGACAAAGGCGCACTCGACCTTTCATCCTCTTGACCTCGCCAGAATCTGGATCCCAATAACGGTACTCAAGCAGCCGGCCCTTGTGAAAGCGCTGCAGGATCGTTGGTGACGACTGGAATGTCGCGAGCGCGTGCTCGATTCTTTTCTCCCATTCGGCGTGCGGCAAATCGCTGCCGAGTGCTATGCCGCGGCTGCCCCAGCCGAGCGGCGAAAATCCGCTGACTTTCAAGAGAAGCTCGCGATCCTTCTGGCTGAACTTCGCCGCCTCGCGCCAATCGTGAATTTCCAGTCGTGGAATTACCGCATGTTGGGGTAGCGGCGTTGGATCAAGCAGCCATGAGTAGGGAATTATCTCTTGTAACTTGATAAAATATTTCTCGCCGAGTTCGCGTCGCCAAAATTCGCGCAGCGGCTGCATCCAAAAAAGTGCGAACCACATTTTCTCCTCAAGGTATGGCTTGATCGGCGGCGTGATGGTGATCCGGCCTTGTGCATTTGTGCGGAGCGTGTTTTCGATCCCGGGAATATTGGGCAGATCGAATAATTCGAAAAACCGATACACAGCGCGCCCATCTTGCGGCTCATAATTTTCCGCGGGGACGACGTGCCATGGAGATGTTTGAGGTTTGAGGTTTGAGGTTTGATTTAATCGGGCGGCGAGCCACTCCATTTCCGGCCGGTAGGTTGCCGATTCCTGTGAGACGACGATGTCGCCACCGTTAGGCAACACAGTTCGAAAGCCGTCCAGCATTCCGTCCGCGCCCCCGATGATGTCGCTGTCGAATGTTGAATACGTTTGGTTAAGCCATGCGGTTAATCCGATGCCGCCCGGGACCGAGTCGATCTCAGCAATCACGTAGCCTTCGTCTGTCAGGATCAAGTCCGGCCGGATTACCCGCGGTAAATCATCGCGGATTTCTTTGCGGCGCGAGAATTCAACCAGCTCTTTCGGTTTACCCGCATCGAGATAGCGCGCGATCCAGTCAGGCTGCTTGCCCTTGGTGCTAAGTTGATAGAGCTGATTGCAGGCGCGCTGGAAAATAAACAGTCGATGACCAAGGTGCTCGAGATCACGGGAAAATTTTTCGTCGATTGGAAATGCGTCTGGCGAGAGAAGCCAATCTTTTTCCGCGAAAAGGCCCTCTTTTGGGAAAGCCGCGCGAATGGCGGCCAACCTTTCGTCTTGAACCTGCGCCTGCATTACGAAGCAAACGTCCAACGCCCAACGCCGAACGTCCAATGCCGAATGTAAACATCTGAATTGAACATTGGGCGTTGGACTTTGAGCGTTCGATGTTTGCTGCTCATCGCCCGGCGGCGATTCTCTTCAGCGCGAACTTGAGCAGTTCTTCTGCTGATTTCGCTTCGCCTTTCTCCTGCAGGTCGCGCACGGCTTTATGCGCCTCGATTTGTTTGTAACCGAGTGCGATCAGCGCGAGTACTGCTTCGTTTGCTTGTTCTTGTTCGGGTGTGGGCGCGTGCGCGGCGCTCGCAGCTTCCCATGCCGCAGCTACTCCCAACTTATCCTTTAATTCCAGAACGATTCTCTCTGCGGTCTTTTTGCCGAGCCCGCTGATTTTTGAAATTGCGGCCACATCGGAATTCACCACGGCGGCCTTGAAATTGTTTACGCTCATCCCGCTTAATACTGCGAGCGCAAGTTTCGGCCCGATGCCGCTGACATTATTGACGATCAACCGAAAAAGATCGCGCTCGGCCGGCGTCATGAATCCATAAAGCACATGCGCATCTTCGCGCACGGCCAGATGAGTAAGAATACGAATTGGCTGGCCAGCAGCGGGCAGTTTATCGTAGCTCGACAGCGGAATAAACACTTCATAGCCGACTCCGCCGACATCGATAGTTGCCTGGGTCGGCAACGCGCTCACGAGTTTACCATCGAGAAATGTAATCATGAGGATCGTTGAAAAGGTTGAAGCGTTAAACGGTTAAAGCGGGAGAATGCGTTGTTTGTCATTCTGAGCGAAGCGAAGAATCTCTGATTATTTGTGCAAGCTCATCTGCCGCAAGGTCATAGTCAGAGATGTTTCGCTCTGCTCAACATGACAGACGGAGGAAACGCTTCAATACTTTAGCGCTTCAACGCAACGACTCACTCCGATTTCAGCACGAGTGTAAGATCGACGTGTTTCCCTTTTGCGATATTAAAGCCGCTGGTCGGGAAAAATTTCCAGTTTGGCGGTTGGTTAGCGAACAGCGTCCCGGCATTAGGCGTCGGCAGAATAATAAAACGCGGACCTGGCGTGGCCATGAATTCTGCGGCGCGGCGCCTGTTGAGCGGCGTAAGAAAACCTTTCACGCGCGACCGAAAGTACCAGACCAGGCTCGGCTCGTCGAACTCCACCGAGGCAAATTGCATGTTGGGTTCCAAAGCGACGCGCGATTGTTGAAAGAGCTGATATGCGGGAAAAAACCGAGTTTTTTTTTTTTTTTATACGTGGTCGATCGAGATCTACACACACGCAGCGGAGACGGCGATTGTCACAAACAGGGAGCGGCGGCTTGCAGCCGCCATTGGCGGCGCTTGCAAAAGCGCCGTTCCTTGCCAGTGACGCGCGAGTAAGAGCGCGAGCAAGGGAAAAGCCGGCAGCGTGTAATGGGGCAATTTCGTTTTAACAAGTGTGAAGATCACGAAAATGATTCCAATGCCCGCAAGGAGATAAGCGTCGATCTTGTTCCCGCTGTAGTCGGGATCGCCGACCCCGGCCTTTCTCTCGCGCCACAATCTCCGAACCAGCCATGGCAACTTGATCGACCACGGGAAAAAACTGACAAAGACCGTCACAAAATAAAACGGCAGAAGGAGCAAGTACGCACCGAGGGAATTCGCGCCGTGACCTTCCGTGGCCGCAAGCGATCGACCGACAACATGCCGGCCGATTCCAACTGTAAAGAACTCGCCGTGCGTTTGAATCAGCGCTGGAATTCCCCAAAGCGCGACCACGGCAAGCGTGAGTAAAATTCCACGGACGAATTTGAAGCGCCGAGGCGGCCGCCAATCTCGCGCGTAGAGAATTATCGCACCGACCGTCAGTAGCGGTGTCCATGCAATTGGTCCTTTCGCGAGAAAGCCCAGGGCCAGCGAAATGTAAAACAAGAACCACCACCAGAGGGATGTTTGATGTTTGATGCATGATGTTTGATTTACCTTCTCTGAATTCAGCATTGGGCGTTGGGCGTTGGACGTTGGGCATTGAATCAATTCACATCCTGCCCAATGCGCCAATGTGACAAACAACACCAGCCACATGTCGGCGACGGCTGCTTTTGCGTGGAGAAATGTTTGCAGCGAGAGCGTAAAAATAATGGCCGCCCACCAGCCAAGCTTGTCTCCGCCTAACCGAAAGCCCCAGGCGAAAATCGAGAATGCGGTTAGCGCAGCCGCCACAGCCGAGGGGAAACGCGCTCCGAAATCGTTCTGACCAAAGATACAATAGCTGATAGCTTGCGCCCAATAGGCGAGGGGAGGCTTGTCGAGGCGGACTTGATTGTTGAAATAAGGAACAACGTAATCAGCGCGCTCGATCATCTCGCGGGATGCTTCGGCGAAACGCGGCTCGTCGCGATCAATCAGCGGCAGACTCCATGTCCCAACGATGTGAAAAAGAACGCAACCAAAAAACAGCAGCGCGTAATTGATTGATTTCAAGTCGAAACTCAAAATAGCGTCAGGCAAAACCGACGGGAACTTATTTATGAGACGCGCCGCTGTTTTTTATTGGCTGATCGGCATCGTTATCGCTGCGATAGTGATCGCGGCGGCATTTTATTTCGACAACAGCGTGTGGAATTTTATCACGCACCATCAAAACCCCGCGGTGCGGAATTTCATGCGAGCGGTCAGCCTGTTTGGTGATTGGCCTTCGCATGTTGCTCTTGGATTGCTCCTGTTGGGATTCGCCTGGCTGCGCGGTAACAAGAAATGGATGCGCATTTTTTTGTCGATCCTCGTAGCAATGGCCATCGCAGGCCTTGCCGGCGTTGTGATTAAACGCACGATCCCACGTGCTCGTCCCTCGGTGAAATCGGAGCTTCCTTGGGGCGGCCCGCATTTCAGCACGAAGTATCATGCGTTTCCATCCGGGCACGTTACAGCTTCAATGGCTTTTTTTGGTGTACTACTGCTCGTGCGCCGGCGTATTGGTCTCGCCTGCCTTCCTATTCCGATCCTTATCGGATTTTCGCGGATGTACATTGGTGCACATTACCTTTCAGATGTTGTCTGCGGAGCGATGCTAGGAATTCTGTCCGCGCTACTAGTGGTCCATTTTTTTCTTCGGCCAGGCCACAATCCGGGAGCCGCAACTCGTTATTGAAGTGGCCGAAGGTGATTGCTCGGGCGCGAACTGAAGGTTGTCGCGTTGTGGAAAAAGACCGGGATATTTCGAAGGTCATGGATCGACGCGTTATTTTCGAACGCGTGGGCGTCGTAGAAGTGGAAGCTGTTGTGAAAATGATTCGCGTAAGCAGCGACGAGCACGATTAACAATAGCGCCGTCCCCGCCTAGCCAGGCGAGACGTTTCTTACGCAGCGCAGCGCCAGGGATTCAAACATCAAACCATTCTATCAACAGTCCCGTTCAGGTGAAGTGCTAATACGCAAAACAGCCGTCACGCGATGAAGCGCGACGGTTGATTATGAAATTGTAGGGCGTTTCTGCGAAACGCCGCCCTACTGATACAGACGCGCTACAAATTTCTGCCTAATTGCTATCAACCGTTCGCAGTGCAGGTTTGCTTAGTTCAACCCGATCGCTGACCTTCTGGATGAGCGCCCTTTGCTCTTTGAGTTGTGCTTTAAGCGCGTCAATTTCCTTCTGTTGTTCCTGTACTGCGCGGTGTTCTTTGAGGAACTCATTCAGCAACATTGCGTTCACCGCCTCGTACCGCACAGTGTAGATCGCGCCTTTGGCATCGCGAGTCACGAGATCCGGATTAATCTTGTCGACCTCCTCGGCCACGAGGCCAAATTG
>CATPBS010000194.1 GCA_955652715.1 uncultured Candidatus Udaeobacter sp. | reverse complement strand
TCTCAGGTTTTTGGCAATTTGTTGCACGGACCGGGCACCGTTGAATTGCGAGGCGAATTGGGCCTCATCTGAAGTCAGCTTCAATCTCTGCACGCGCTCGAAACCGCTTTTCGTGTAAGCGGGAATCGAAGTTGGGTCGAAGCTTGCATGTTGCTCGGGATTCTGAACAAGGCGCAAGGTTTCCAGCGTCCAGTCCCTCACATTTGGCTCCCCAGGAATATCCGCGACGTCACTTAACAGATCGGCATTCTTTTCAAACATGATCCACGCGCGCGGCGCCGCCCAAACCTCGGAGAAAAGCGTTTGCCCATAATGCCGCATCAGTTCCGTGGCAGCATCGAGAGCAATCGATTCCTCCCGGGCAAGAGTTAGAAAAAACGGGGTTCCGTTTTTTCTCTGTTGATCGCGCGCTCTGTCCACCATTACCACGTCGACGTTCGTGAGAAGCGGTGGCGTCTCGGGACAATAAAGATCCGGATCCCGTGTTGTGACAAAAACGATTTCGCCGTCCCGCGCCAGAAGCTCGATCGGCTCCTGTTCCCAAAATGATCGTAGTAAGCCGGTAAGTCTCTCCTGTGCTATTGCTCGCAGGGCACGGTTCAACGGAAACAGACTCGTGTGACCGCAAAAATAAACATCAGCAGTGCCCGGCTCCTTTCGAGGAATGTCTTCTGTAGCGGGAGCCTCGCTCACAGGTTGGGCCAAATCCGGCGCTGGTTCCGAAGCGTTCCACCACTCCCCGGACTGCACACTCTCCACATTCGCACCAGCTTCCGGCATCGGTTCCTCTTGCGGAACAGGTGGGGGTGGCGTGTCGGTTTGCTCTTGCTCTTCGCTATCCGAAGATTCCATATGAGCTTCTATTGGCTTGGGCTGGCCGCGTGATTTCGGCATAATGTCCTGTGTCGTAATAACCAAATCCCATGTGAAGGCTCTATCAAGAACCCAATTTTCGCAATGGGGAAGTAGTGCGGGTCGTTGAGAACCGCCGCGCCAGGTCGCGCCTGCTGACCTTTCCGCGCTCATTCATCGGAATTGTGTCCATGAGAAAAATCCGCTTCGGTACTTGCCAGGCACTTAACGCAGCCCGGCAAAATCGGAGGAGATCACCTTCGGTTATCTGCGGCGATACTACAACGCATGCCGCCACTTCTTCATTGCGCAATGCTGATTCGCGACCGAACACCACCGCCTGTCGCACGCCGGTAAAGCGCAGCAAATGCGCTTCTATTTCCGCGGGATTCACCTTTTTGCCGGCGACGTTAATAACGTCCGAAATCCGGCCGACGATCTGGAATCCCGAATCGTCTCGCGCTAACAGATCATCGGGCACAAAGATTCCAGCTCCCAGCTTTTCCACGTCCGACTCCGGAAAATAGCCATCGGCCACGGCGGCGCTGCGCACTTGAATCTGGCTCGCCGGCGCATTTGGGTCGAGCATTTGAACCTGGACGCCTTTCATCGGTTGCCCGACAAAGCCGTCCTTCTCATTTGTTGTCTCGCGATCGTAGCAAATTCCGCCGCATTCCGATGCGCCGTAAAACGAGTGGATCGTTAGCTTAACCTTTTCGCGGAATTTCTTGGCGATCGCAGCCGGGAGTGGCGCGCCTGCAGAAATGCAGAGACGCAGCTTTGGCAGCACAGGAACATTTTCCATTTCGCAGAATGCCTGATAGAAGACCGGCATTCCGGGGAAAACTGTCGCGTTGCTGCGGGCAAGATCGGAGAGGATCGCACGCGGTGTTCTGTCGCTGCTCACGACCATCGGTACACCGCGCGCAATGAGTGGTATGAGCAGATTGCTGAACCCATACGAGTGCGAGATCGGAATCACGCCAAAATTCAGATCGGCATCACTAATTTCCATCGTATCGCAGATCTGATTGCAATCAGCCAGTAGCTGGTGACTGCGGAACCGAATTGCACGCGGCGCGGCGGTCGTGCCGGAGGTAAGTTTCAGCAGCGAGGGCGGCCTCTCATCCCAATCTGCTGTAGCGTGGGCTGTCCTCAGCCGAAAAATCTTCGGAGCATTTCCGCTGGGGACAGCGGACACTACAGCCCTGGCTTTGCAAATCTCCAAGGCAGCGTCGCGTTGCTGGTCGTTGATCGATTGTTCCAGCGGAAGAACAACCAGCCGCCTGCGCAGACAAGCGATTAAGATCGACGGCCAATCTTCGTGGTTTCCGATTTGAATAGCGATAACACTGCCACGCGTGAACGCTTCAAGCTTACGCTCAAAGTCGCGGGCGCGTTCTTCTACATCGGTAAATTGCCGGAGGACGTGGCCGTACGTATTGAGGATGGCAGGCGCCTCTTTTGCGCGGCGCAGCGTTTTCCGCCATGCCTGGAGCAATGGGTCAGTCGATTTCATACCTTGCGCGCGCGGCTTCGCGAGATTAACTTCCACTCTCCTCTTTGAAGATGAAAGCCGGCATTCATCCAGACTATTACGAGACTGATATTGTGTGCGCCTGTGGTGCGGTTTATCACACCCGCTCCACTCGTCGCGATATTAAGATCGGCATTTGTGCCGCGTGTCATCCATTTTTCACGGGCGAACAGAAGTTCGTGGATACCGCCGGGCGGGTGGAGAAATTTGCCCGCCGTTACGGTAGCACCAAAGCTTCGAGGGCAGAGAAAAAAGCTTAGGTCGTAGCAGCCGGGTGGCTATCCCGGCTGTACCGAGCCGCGGTCAGCGGCCGCGGCTACAAGTATGGACTTGAACTCCCTTATTCAACTCAAGCGCAAACGCTTCGAACAAGTCGAGCGCGATATTGCCGACCCGGCGCTTTTTTCCAACCGCCAGCGCGCGAGCGAGATCATGCGCGAGCACGCGAACATCAAGCAACTGCTGGCCAAGTGGAACGAACTCGAAGTTGCGCGCAAGCAATTGGACGACAACCGCGAGCTCGCGATGTCACGCGATGTTGAGATCGCGGCCATGGCTGACGATGAGATTCCGGAGCTCGAAAAACGAGTGGCCGACCTCGAACGCGATGTTCAGATCGCCTTGCTGCCGCCGGATGAAAATGAAGACCGCGATGCGATCGTGGAAATCCGTTCCGGAACTGGTGGAAACGAAGCGGCCATTTTCGCCGCGGACCTTTATCGCATGTATCATCGCTATGCAGAATCTGCCGGCCTGAAAACCGAGGATCTCGAATCGAGTCCGTCAGAGCTCGGCGGCTTCAAGGACGCGATTTTCCGAGTTTCAGGCGAATCTGTTTTCCGAAAACTGCGTTACGAAAGCGGCGTTCATCGTGTGCAGCGCGTGCCTGCGACAGAAGCGCAAGGTCGTATCCATACATCAACGGCCACGGTGGCGGTGTTGCCGGAGGCGCAAGATATCGATCTTGAATTGAAGCCGGACGATTTACGAATCGAAGTTTCGCGCGCCGGAGGTCCGGGCGGGCAAGGCGTAAACACGACTGACTCAGCTGTGCAAGTGCTGCACATTCCCACAGGTATGATCGTGCGGTGTCAGGACGGGCGCAGCCAGATCAAAAATAAAGAAAGAGCGCTATCGATCTTGCGGGCGCGGTTGCTGGAGCGAAAGCAGCGCGAAGAAGCGGAGAAATACAGCGCGCAACGCCGTGGCCAGATCGGCACCGGTGGACGCGAAGAAAAAATTCGCACCTACAATTTTCCGCAGAACCGCGTCACAGATCATCGCGCCGGCTTGACGCTTCATAATCTGGATCGCGTGATCGACGGCGATCTGGACGAGTTGATCAGTGCGCTACAAGCCGCCGATGTGGCCGAGCGGCTGAAGGAGCCCACGGTCGCGACTCAAGGAGCGACGGCTGGTAGAAATTCGGCTGCGTAACCCGCCGAATCTCCGGTTAACTATCACATGACCGTGCTCGAAGTGCTGCAAGCGACGACTGCGTATTTCAAAAAGCACAAGATCGAGAGCCCCCGCTTAAATGCCGAGCACTTACTGGCTCATGTGCTGGGACGAAACCGGATCGAGCTTTACCAGGAATTCGAGCGTGTGCTGACTGAATCGGAACTCGCGCCGTTGCGCGATTTGGTCAAGCGTCGGGGCGAAGGCGAGCCGCTTCAGCATCTACTTGGCACGGTCGAATTTTGCGGCCACGTGTTTCTCTGCGACAAACGCGCGATGGTGCCCCGGCCGGAAACGGAGCAGCTGGTGGAGATCATTCAATCGAGAATCGAAAACCGAAAATCGAGAATCGTGGATGTTGGGACCGGTAGCGGGGTAATCGCACTCAGTCTTGCTGCGAAATTTCCCGAAGCGGAGATTCTCGCCGTCGATATTTCGGATGACGCGCTCGCGCTCGCGCAAGAAAATGCCGCCAGGCTAAACTTGAGCGCCCAAGTGCAGTTTCTGAGAAGCCGTCTGCTCGAAAATATCGAGGGAGCTTTTGATCTTATTGTCGCGAATCTTCCTTACATCTCGACGCAAGACCGACACACTCTTTCGGGCGAAGTGTCGCATGATCCGGAAATTGCGTTGTTCGCCGGTGCGCGGGGCGATGAGCTGGTGCGCGAGCTGATTGCGCAGGCGCCATCGCGGCTTCGGCCCGGTGGAATGCTGACTCTGGAAATAGGGCTCGGCCAGAACGAGGCCCTTCTTTCGGCCCTGGCGGAAAAAAATTACCGCGACATCTATTCCCAGAACGATTATTCAGGTGTGACACGTTTCCTGTTTGCGAGGTATGGATAAAATTCTTATTCACGGCGGCCATCCGCTTTCGGGCTCCATCAAGGTCAGCGGCTCGAAAAATTCTTCGCTGCCAATCTTGGCCGCCACGTTGCTCACGCGGGAGCCGTGCGTCGTTTATGGCGTGCCTGATCTGAGCGACACTCATTACATGTTGCAAATTCTAATGCATTTGGGCGCGCAAGTGGAACGCGCCAGTGGAACCGTCAGCGTCACGGCGGAGAAGATCCAATCGGTGGCGCCCTACGACGTCGTTCGCAGGATGCGCGCCTCCGTCTGCGTGCTTGGACCGCTGCTGGGCCGTTGCAAAGAAGCGACCGTCTCTTTGCCGGGCGGTTGCGTCATCGGCGATCGCCCAATTGATCTGCATCTGCAGGGTTTCGAAGCGCTCGGCGCGGCAGTGCGGGTGGAGAGTGGCGACATCAAAGTTTTTGCGCCGAAACTGACCGGAGCGGTGATCAACATGCACGGCAAATTCGGCCCGACTGTCCTGGGCACCGATAACGTGATGATGGCTGCTGTGCTGGCCGATGGCGTGACCGTCATTGAAGGAGCTGCGCAGGAGCCTGAAGTGGTAGATTTGGCGACGTTCCTGAATAAAATGGGCGCGAAGATTGAAGGCGCAGGAACGCGTCGAATCATCATCGAAGGTGTGCCTGCGTTGCACGGCGCGGAACACAGGGTGATCCCGGATCGGATTGAAGCCGGAACATTTCTGGTGGCGGGCGCGATTGCCGGTAAGGAAGTAACCGTCAAGCGCGTAAATCCAGAGCATGTTCGCGCGGTCACCGACGCGCTGACGCGATGCGGCCTTGCAATCAACGTCAAAGATGATGCGATTTCGATCTTGCCGAACGGACATGCCAGTGCACTGGACCTAACGACCGAGCCGTATCCCGGTTTTCCTACCGACATGCAGGCGCAAATGTGCGCGCTGCTCTCGACAAGCAAAGGCACCAGTTCTGTAACTGAAAATGTTTTTCCGCAGCGCTACATGCATGTGGCGGAGCTCAAACGCATGGGCGCGCAAGTAGAGTTGGAGGGTGCGACTGCGGTGATCGATGGAGTGGATTGTCTCCTCGGCGCGCCAGTGATGGCGAGTGACTTGCGCGCGTCCGCGGCGCTGGTGCTTGCTGGATTGAAAGCAGACGGAATTACCGAAGTGAGTCGCGTATATCACATCGACCGCGGCTACGAACATCTCGATGAAAAATTGAGCGAACTCGGCGCGCACATCGAGCGTGTAAAAGCAGCATAGTTTGATCTTTTTCCTTGCGCTTCCCGCAACAAGCGGGCAGTCGTTGTTCACAAAGGCGAAAGGTTAAACATGGAAACATCAACAACATCTTCTCCCAACGTTCGGACCTGGAATGTGCTTTGCCACACAACCGCGTTAGCGGGATTTTTCGTGCCGTGGGCTGGTCATATTCTTGGTCCCTTGATTGTCTGGCTGGCCAAACGCAACGATTCGCCGGAGATCGACCAGCATGGGAAGGAATCCCTCAACTTTCAGATATCGATGTTGATCTACAACGTGATCGCTGGCGTGCTGTGTCTGGTCCTGATCGGTTTTGTGATCCTGGCCATCCTGCACATTTTGAATCTGGTGCTAGTGATCGTTGCCTCCCTCCAGGCAAGCGAGGGGAAGTTCTATCGCTATCCACTCACGATCCGGCTGATCAAATGAATGAAGCAAGCGTGATTCGTTAAGTCGTTACACCGTTGCACCTGACTTCCGATTCAACGATTCAACGATTTAACGCGGCGAAGCATTCGCCATTCGTGCTTCGTCATTGCTTTCTGCGAGGGATCGCAACGTCTTGAGATTCATCACGTCTTCGCGCAAGTCTTTCCCTTTCGGCGTTTCGAGCACTTTTGGGATTTTATGGAAACGGCGATTACGAATGATGAAGCGGAATGCATCGAGACCGATTCGGCCTTTGCCGATGTGTTCATGTCGATCTACTCGTGAACCGAAGGCGGTTTTACAATCGTTAAGGTGGATGGCGACGAGACGATCCCGGCCGATCACCCGATCGAATTCGCGCAAGGTCTTGCGCATGGCGGCCTCGCTACTGATGTCGTAACCCGCCGCGAAAACATGCGCGGTGTCGAGGCAAACACACAATCGCTCCGGCTCGCGCACGCAGCTGATAAGGTATGCGAGGTGCTCAAAACTACTTCCCAGACATGACCCCTGGCCTGCAGTGGTCTCGAGTGCGATCCGCGTTTTAATTTTTGGAAGACCAGTCAGCACGCGATCAATCGATTCGACGATTTGTTCGAGCCCGGCTTCTTCGCCTGCGCCGAGGTGCGCACCCGGATGCAATACCAGAAACGGCAATCGAAGCTGATCCGCGCGGGTGAGTTCCTCTGATAGGGAGCGAATCGAATTCGCGTGAAATTGAGGGTTCGTGGCGGCCAGATTGATGAGGTAATTAGCGTGCGCAAAAATCGATAACAGTTCACGCCGCTGGAGATGATTCAGGAAAGCGCGGATTTCCTGCTGCCTCAATGGCGGGGCAAACCATTGCATGTTATTCTTTACGAATATTTGCATGGCGGTGCAGTGGATTGAATTCGCCCGCTCAATTGCCATGCTCACACCGCCCCGGATGGACATGTGCGCGCCAAGCAGAACTTCTTTTGTCATTTCGAGCGGAGCGAAGCGGAGTCGAGAAATCTCTCGCTGTTAACCCTCTACTAAAGCTCCAAGCGGTCCATTGAGAGATGTCTCGACTTCGCTCGACATGACAAAGAGTCAGAACCGCTTCGGGTGCCAGTCGGGCTTCTTTAAACTTCCTTCGGCTTTGTATTCGAAAAGTTTGTAAACCGGCGCGAGCACAATCCCGGGGCCTTTTGCGCTGATGTGCACGTCAAGATCGATTTTGTCGTCGAGAAAATAGACCTCGCCGTGACCCACAACGCTGAAAAGTTGTCCCGACACATTGAAATCGTCACTATGAATGATTCCGTCCCTGATCGTAAATTTCACGCCGGCGTCGCGGGCAATGCTGTACCCCGCACCGGGTACGATGTGATTAAGGATTTCTGAAATCGGCCCGAGAACAGGAATGGCGAATACATCCCCATTAGTGACTCCGACTTTTCCAGTGCCATTCATCTTGCGTGCGTCGGTGCCGAAGCCATCAAAATCGTACGTCCCGCTCAATTGCCCGCGCACAATGCGGTAGTGATAGTAGTTGAAATAAAGGCTCGTCAGACGAGGAAAGTCGATGTCCGTCACGGCGAGGGCAGCGTGATAACGCGGATTGTTTTTCGCCAGTGAAATATCAGCGTTTCCGCGCAGCGTACCGGAAAAGATGTCGCCGCGAACATCGAGAATCTGCAATCGGTCGTTGGTGAAAAGCAATTGCGCCGAGACGCGGTCGAAGGGGAGCGTTTTTCCAAGAAAGACGTAGTCCATTCCATTGGCGCCATCCACTTTGATCTCCAGACGCGTGTTCTTGCCGCCGTGAAATTGGTAAACGCCATTGGCGATGACATTGGGCGGCCGCCGAAATTTGTACGGCACAACGGTCTTCGACATCTTTGGGTCAATCCAGAAAATTGCCTCGGCTGGATTCAATGAGCTTCGGATGTTTGAAACGCGCACTTCGTGTTTCTTAAAATCATACGTGAAACTTCCCGTGCCGACGCCTTCATTGCGCGCGACGTGAAGATCCTCGCAAGTGAGCGCGCCATCGACGAAATGAATTCTGGTGTTGGCGCTGTTCATCCATGCGCCCCGGAAACGGCTGCGCCCCAAAACTACGGTTCCATCACCTTGCCAATTACCCGGATTGCGATCCTTGCTGCGGATTGCGAGGCGGATTGCGGGCGAGCGTTGCCACTCCCAGTCACGGAGAAATTCATTCAACTCCGCAGGGACAACGGGCCGGAGTGCGTCTGGAGATATTGTGCTCTCAATGTTTAACCGAAAATCGTCCGGCGCATCGAAGAGATCAGCCCTTAACTGGCCGGTTTGATGGCGCACGCGCAGGTCTCGAACGAACGTGCGCTCGCCGTCCCACGAAAAATCGGCCGCAAGATCGGAGAACGGGACGGTCTTGTAACTGAACTGCCCAAAAGCGGCGTGTCCGATGATATTTGGCCGAAATCGATCCGGCCCGAAATCTGCCGAGCCGGAGATTTCGACCAGAGGTGCCGACTGAAACCTCATGCCTGCGAGCGGTTCGCCCAGCCCTAACGCATCAAGAAAGGCTTTCAAATCCAGGCTGCTGCGCAGTTGGAACTTGGCGGCATTGGTCTCGCGATTCCAATCAGCGCGCCCGGCAAAATTGCCCTTGCTGTCGCTCCACTCGCAATGTGCGACGTTCAAGTGTTGGTTATTCCATTCGGCAGCAGCGGATAAGTCTCTCATTTCGTAGCTCCCGCGTTGCAACTGGTCGCCGCGCAGCGTCGCTTCTACATGCGCCTTTTCGATTTCCGCGACGTCTCCGCTGAACTTTAATTGCAACGAGGGAAGCGCAGTCGGGAACCTGAATTTTTTCAATTCATTCAACACGCACTGCGCAACCGATAACCGTCTTTGCCATTCTTCGGGTGAAATTGGCGGCGAGGGCTGGTAATTCTCACGCTTGATTAATTGCCC
>CATPBS010000193.1 GCA_955652715.1 uncultured Candidatus Udaeobacter sp. | reverse complement strand
GAATTGCTGCGAGCGATCAATTCTGCGCTTTGATGAACTACGACGATCCCGATAAAGTTCCGCCAATCTGGCAGATCGGCGATGTGATCCTCGGAAAATACGAGGTAAAGCAGGTCTTCACGGGTGGAGGGATGGGGCTCGTTTATCGGGTATATCACCGAGAGTGGGACATAGATCTCGCGGTGAAGTCGCCGAGACCCGAGGTTCTTCAAACACAGAATCAAATCGAAAACTTTGAACGGGAGGCCGAGACGTGGGTGAATCTCGGTCTTCATCCCCATACAGTTAGTTGCTACTATGTTCGTCGACTGGGTGGGATCCCGCGCTTATTTGCGGAATTTGTTGAGGGGGGAAGTTTGGCAGACTGGATTCGATCGGGAAAGCTGTACGAAGGTGGACCGCAAAAGGCCGTCGAACGAATCTTAGACATCGCTATTCAGTTCGCCTGGGGTTTGCATTTCGCCCATGAGAAAGGGCTGATACACCAGGACGTCAAACCGGCAAACGTCCTGATGGCGTTAGACGGAACCGCCAAGGTTTCGGATTTTGGATTGGCGAAGGCACGCAAACTAGTTGGCGACTCAGCCGCTTCACTCAATAGAGGCCAAAGCATTCTAGTGAGTTCTGGCGGGATGACTCCAGCGTACTGTTCTCCGGAGCAGGCGAAAGGAGAGCCACTTTCGCGGACGACCGATCTTTGGAGTTGGGCGATTAGTGTCTTTGAGATGTTTGTCGGAGAGCCGCCGTGTCGTTACGGTGGGCAATTAGCTGCAGATGTTTTTGCTTCGTACCTCGAAGAAGGTTCTGAAGATGAAAGCCTGCCTCCAATGCCGCCGTCGCTCACCCGTTTGCTGACCGATTCCTTTCAACGCGATCCGGCGGAGCGGCCAAGAGAACTAAGATCTGTCGCCACGCGAATTACAGCGATCTACGAAGACATCTTTGAGAAGACGTATCCGCGCGCTGAACCGAAGGCAGTTGAGCTCCTCGCGGATCAAATTAATAACCGCGCGATATCTTTACGTGACCTCGGGGCTTGTGCCGAATCAGACCACATACTGGAGGAAGCCCTGAGAACTTACCCTAGGCATCTGCCTCTTGTATTTAACCACGGAATTCTTGAATGGAGGTCCGGAAAAAGCACCGATCTGGCGTTGCTCACCGAATTGAAAACCATACGGGAAACACAAACGAGCGATTGGCTTCCTGCATACGCGGAGGGCTTGGCGCACTTGGAACGTTGGGACATTGAGTCCGCAATCAATTTATTCGAAACGTCTGTACGACTTGGTGGAGATCGAGATGTAATAGCAGCCCTCGGAAGGGCTGTTGCGATGTCACCGGAGAGCGCGCGTTGTTTGGGATCTTTCGAAGGGCATGCGCGCGGCGTGTCATCCGTGGTTCTAGCTCCCGACGAACAAACTTTCCTGTCTGGAAGCTATGATCACACGCTCCGGCTTTGGGACGTTAACACCCGGCGCTGCATTCGTACTTTTGAAGGTCATGCTGGGCCTGTGACTTCTATTTCCCTTGGTGGCAATGGAAAGTGGGCCATTTCGAGTAGTCAGGACAATACTCTGCGGATGTGGGAAATCCGAACGGCACGCTGCATTCGCGTTTTCGAATCGGCAATGCCCTGCCCGATGACGGTTTCTCTCAGTCCGGATAGTCGCCGTGCTGTTTCCGCGGGCGGTGGTAACGACGGCCCCGGTGACTTCTTGCTCCGCCTATGGGACACGTCAACAGGTCGCGTGCTGTCTGCCTTGTCCGGGCACGAAGGAGCTGTTTTATCGGTATGTTTTAGCTCGGACGGGCAGCGGATATTATCCGGGGGCTGGGATAATGTGGTTCGTTTGTGGAATACCGCGACTGGCCGTTGCGAGCAGATGTTCCGAGGTCATACAATGGCTGTGACCAGTGTTGCGCTGAGCCGAAACTTGCGCTTCGCACTCTCAGGCGGCATGGATTCTACAATGCGGCTGTGGGAAACCAAGACGAGCCGGTGCCTGCGCGTTTTTCCTCACCCCAATTGCGTATACTCAGTGTCTCTGGACAAAAGTGATCGTTTCGCACTCTCCGGATGCTTGGATGGAACGGTCCGCCTTTGGGAGGTGTCGATGTCGCGTTGCCTTCGCACATTCGGGTTCGATAACCCGAAACTTCCATTTCTCGCATCGGCATCCTTAGGCGCAGCGGGCCGTTACGCGGTTTCGGGACACACGGATAAAACCTTGCGTCTATGGAGTGTAGCTGCGTTATGCCGTGAGCATCAGAAGGGGGGAGCCGCTCCGTTTCTGATTTCCCGACCATATGGTGTTGAGGAAACAGGACGCCTCCAGGATAAGTTCACTGTTTTGTTGGGCGCCGCGCATCAGGAGTTAATCCGAGGCGAGTATGGAAATTGCCTCAGTTTAGTGGAGACTGCGCGGAGACTGCACGGCTTCGAGCACGCGAAGGCGGCGCTGGACGTTCGCGCTCACGCAGGACTCCGTTGCTCACGCGGAGGAATCCGACGCGCCTGGTGTGCGCAGACTTTTAAGGGTCATGAAGGGCAAGTTAGCGCCGTGTGCCTGGCATCCGATGGAAAACGGGCGTTGTCAGGAAGCATCGACGCAACAATACGGGTGTGGGATATAGCGACGGGCCGCTGCGTGAGAATATTAGAGGGTCGCGATCGGACCGTAACTTGCGTTGCCGATGACCGAACCGATGGGCGTTGGGTGGTTTCTGGAAGCTACGATTGCACTTTGCGCCTCTGGGAGATTGAGACCGGCCTCTGCATAAGAGAATTCGCGGGACATGACGGATACGTATATTCAGCCTGCGTGTCCAGAGATGGACGCTGGATGGTATCCGGAAGTGAGGACAAGACGTTTCGTTTATGGGAATTGAGCACCGGGCGATGTCTTCGCGTTCTTACGGGACATACTGGAGGCATACGAGCCGTGTCGTTGAGCCCTGACGGCCAGTGGGCGATCACTGGTAGTTACGACAACAAAGTGATTTGGGACGACAAGG
>CATPBS010000192.1 GCA_955652715.1 uncultured Candidatus Udaeobacter sp. | reverse complement strand
CGCTGCTCCAGCTTCGCCCGGTCCTTGTTTGCCGAAGCCAATCCCAAGGCTTCCATTCGCAATTCCAGATCGGAATACTTGCGCCGAAGCTCTTCCGCTGCAGCATTCGATTCCGCGAGGCTGCTCGTCAAGGCCTTGAGCGTTTCCTGCGCAATCGACAATTGTTTTCGCAGTTGTTCGTTTTGCTCCAGCAACGACTCGGCGGTCGCCGTCTGCGCCACGGTATCAACTTTGGATTCTGACAAAGAACCATTCCCTGCATCGCTGCCGTAGCAGACCAACGCCATCCCAAATGCCAATGGCCAAATGCCAATTGCCAATTTCGGCAACCGCCAATCGCCAATCGCCAATCGCAAACTCACCTATTTCGTCACCTTCGCCGTATGGGAACCGTGTTTCTTAAACACGCGCGTGGGCGAAAATTCGCCGAGCTTGTGGCCAACCATGTTCTCGGTGACGAAAACGGAATGAAACGTCTTTCCGTTATGCACCAAAAACGTGTGACCGACAAAATCCGGCGTTACCATCGAGCGCCGCGACCAGGTCTTGATCGGTTTCTTGGCGCCCGAGGTGTTCATCTTGTCGATCTTCTCCAGAAGATGCGACTCAACGAAGGGTCCTTTCTTTAATGATCTAGCCATAAAATTCAAGCCGTTTGTTGTAGCCGAGCCTGTGTGAGGCGCGTTGCGCAGCCCGCCGGGGCGCGGCTACAACATCACATCTTCTTCTTAGGCCTTCTCCTTTCCAAAATGAAACGATCGCTCGGTTTATGTTTACTGCGCGTTTTAAATCCTTTGGCCAGTTGTCCCCATGGACTGACTGGATGATGACGGCCGCCGCCGCCTTTTGATTTTCCCTGGCCGCCGCCCATCGGATGGTCGACCGGGTTCATTACCATGCCACGCACATGCGGCCGGCGCCCTTGCCAGCGAGTGCGTCCCGCTTTACCGCTCGAAACATTCATGTGATCGACGTTTCCTACTTGGCCAACCGTAGCGAAGCAGTTTTCGTGAATCCGTCGAATTTCGCCTGAAGGCAGTTTCACTAGGGCGTAACCCGCCTCGATATTGGTTAATGTCGCCTGTTGCCCGGCGCTGCGCGCAACCTGGCCGCCACGGCCTGGACTCAATTCAATATTGTGAATGCTACTGCCAAGGGGAATGACGCGAAGCGGCAGAGCATTTCCCAGGTCAGGTGGAGCATTATCTCCGGCGATGACCGTCGATCCGACTCGAAGGCCGTTTGGCGCAAGAATGTAACTCAGCTCGCCATCTGCATATTTGATGAGAGCAATGCGGGCGGAGCGGTTCGGATCGTACTCGATCCCGATAACCTCTGCCGGGACACCGCGCTTGCGCCGTTTAAAATCCACCTTGCGATATTTTTGTTTGTGACCACCGCCGATGTGTCTTGACGTGAGCCGGCCATAGCTGTTGCGACCACCGGTCTTTTTCTTTGGCCCAATGAGGCTCCTTTCAGGGCGCCACTTCGTGATTTCATCGAAGCCGGGGAGCGACTTGAACCGGAGCGTCGGTGTTAGCGGGCGAAATTCTTTTAAAGCCATAACTAAATCGTGATTCCGAACAAAGCGAGAAACCTTACATTCGCAGTTTGCGACACACGGGGCTCCCAGCGTGACCCAAAGACATCGGTGAGGTCCTTCGCTCCGCTCAGGATGACCGCGTGGTTGGTTGAATGATGCACGATCATATCAAATCGATCTTATCGCCTTCCTTCAACGTCACGATGGCTTTTTTCCACCGCGGCCGCCGTCCCACGGGTCCCCGCACACGTCTCTCCTTGCCGGTGTAATTACAGGTGTTCACGTCCACGACGCTCTTCTGAAAAAGGCGTTCAATTGCGTTTTTGATCTGAACCTTGTTCGCCTTCGGGCTGACGCGAAAGACATATTTGTTCTGCTTCTCGCTCATCAAGGTTGACTTCTCAGTCAACGAGGCGGTCTGAATTATCTCGTGCGGCTCGTTCATTGGATCATCCCGCAGTTCCGTGACTGCGTGGCGGCCGGGTCCGCTCCGCTAATTTTTCCAACGCGTTCTGGGTGACGAGAATCTTCTCGAAGGCGAGCAGTTGTTCTGTGTTTACATCGGAAGCGGTGGCAAGCGTCACTTGCTTAACGTTGCGTCCCGATTTGAACGTCGTTTCATCAAATGCATCCGAAATTAGCAAAACTCTGCGGGCATCCGTTTGTTTTCTCAATAACGCCGCAAACGACTTTGTCTTCAGCTCCGACACCACGAATTTTTCGATCGCTAATACGTCGCCTGCTCTGATCCGCTCGCTCAACACCTTTCGAAACGCGAGGCGCCGAACTGATTTTGAAGTCTTCTTGGAATAATCGCGCGGCTTTGGCCCAAAAACGACGCCACCGCCGCGCCAGATCGGCGACGATTTGTAACCGGCGCGGGCGCGGCCGGTTCCCTTCTGCCGCCACGGCTTTGCACCGGAAAGGTCCACTTCCGCTTTAGTCTTAGTGTTAGCCGACCCGGAACGACGCGCCGCGCGGATGGCAACGACCACGTCGTGGACGGCTTGCGTACCATGTCCGTCTTCGATCATGTCGATTCTTGCTTCCTTTGCTGCCGATTCAGTCAAAACCTTCGCACTCATTTCTTATCGAACCTTTATCGCCGGCTTTTTCACGGCCGTGGCTTGATCTGCTTTTCTGTGCACTTGATGGTCGGCCATTCGCGCTCCCGGATTCTTGATTGCCGGCCTGACGATGACATAACTGCCGTTCGATCCCGGGACGGCGCCGCTGACCAGGATAATTTTCTCATTCTCGCGCACCTGCATGACCTGAAGATTTTGCACGGTCACGCGCTCATCGCCCAGGTGACCTGGCATTCCCATGTTTTTCCAAATGCGCCCCGGCGTGGAACGATTGCCGACGGCTCCGATGCGCCTGTGCGTTTTCGAACCGTGTGCCGCGCCTTGTCCATGGAAGTTGTGTTTCTTCATTACGCCCTGGAATCCTTTTCCTTTCGATCGGCCAATCACATCCACATAGTCGCCTGCCTGAAACTGCGTAACGCTCAAATTGATTTCGCCTTCGGCAAGGTCATTTGCCAGGCGAAACTCGCGCACAAATCTCTGCGGCTCGACCCCGGCCTTCTTGAACTCACCAAGCAACGCTTTGGTAACCCGCGATTCCTTTTGCGCGGCGAATCCAACCTGCACCGCTGAATATCCCTCGTTTTGTTCGGTCAGGCAGCGTAGCAAAACGTTGTCGCCCGCCGCTATCACGGTCACTGGACACAATCGACCCTTGGCGTCGTAAACGCTGGTCATACCGATTTTTTGTCCAAGAAGTCCGATGCTCATGACCGTGCAATTGCAAATCTTTCAGAAGCGCCTCCGCTTAAATCTTAATGGTAATGTCAACGCCCGCAGGCAAATTCAGTTTCTTTAGTTCATCCACTGTCTTCGCCGTCGGCTCGATGATGTCCAGCAGCCGCTTGTGGGTGCGAATTTCAAATTGATCCATCGACTTTTTATCGACGTGTGGGGAGAGATTCACGGTGAATTTCTCGATCAATGTCGGCAGCGGAATCGGCCCGGCTACGCGCGCCCCGGTACGCTTCGCAGTCTCCACAATCTCCACGGCGGATTGATCCAGCATGCGGTGATCGAAGGCCTTCAAGCGAATCCGAATGCGCTGACCATTGCTCATTTGGCCTCTTTCTGATCGAGAATGGCCGGAACAAGGTTGGCCGGCACCGGTTGGAAATGGGAGGGTTCCATCGAATAACTGGAGCGTCCCTTCGAAAGCGAACGAATGGCAGTCGCATACCCGAACAACTCGGCGAGCGGAACCTCGGCATGAATAATAGCGAGGTTGCCGCGTGTTTCGATGTTGTTAATGCTGCCCCGTCGCCGGCTCAGGTCGCCACAAATGTCGCCCTGAAATTCCTCCGGCGTGATGTTTTCGACCTTCATGATCGGCTCAAGCAAGATTGGCTTGCCCTGCCTGAAGCCATCCTTCATCGCAAAGATCGCCGCCATTTTGAACGCCAGCTCGCTGGAATCAACTTCGTGGAATGAACCGTAAACGATATCGACTTCTACATCGACAACAGGATAGCCGCCGAGGACGCCATTGAGCACAGCTTCTTGGATACCCTTTTTGACCGCCGGAATGTATTCGCGGGGAATGATGCCACCGACAATCTTGTTCTCAATCACCAGACCCTTGCTGCGCTCGGCTGGACGCACATCCACTTCCACGTGTCCATACTGGCCACGACCGCCTGATTGTTTGATCAACTTTCCGACGCCGTGCGCGTTCGTGGTGATCGTTTCGCGGTACGCGATTTGCGGCTTGCCCGCATTGGCATCCACTTTGAATTCGCGGAACATCCGGTCGCGAATGATTTCCAAATGCAGCTCGCCCATCCCTGCGATGATCGTCTGGCCGGTGTCTTCATGCGTGTAAACGCGGAAGGTCGGATCCTCTTCAGCGAGTCGCTGCAGCGCAGTCGCCATTTTTTCCTGATCCAATTTCGTCTTTGGCTCAATCGCCATTGAAATGACGGGATCGGGAAAAGACGGCGGTTCGAGAAGGATCGGATGGTCCTCGTCGCACAACGTGTCGCCCGTGGTGATGTTTTTAATTCCAACGATGGCCGCGATATCGCCCGAGTAACACGTTTCGATGTCCTCGCGTTTGTCCGCCTGGATTTGGATCAGGCGCGAAATGCGTTCGCGCTTGTTCGTACGCGGATTGTAAACTGTGTCGCCTTTGCTGAGCGTGCCGGAATAAACGCGGAAGAAAACAAGCTTGCCGACAAATGGATCGCTCCACAATTTGAATGCGAGAGAACAGAATGGCGCGTTGTCGTCGGTCGGCGCCTCCATCGGTTCGTGCGTGTCGGGCTCCATGCCTTTGGCCGGCGGGATATCGAGCGGGCTAGGCAGATAATCGACCACGGCATCGACCAGGTACTGCACGCCTTTATTCTTGAGTGCCGAGCCGGCAACGACCGGCACAAACTTGTTAGCGATGGTTTGGCGCCGAATGCCCGCTTTCAGCAACTCGGGCGTGACCAGCTTTTCCTCGAGAACAGCCTCTGCAACTTCGTCGTCAAGATTTGAAATTTGTTCGACCAGATCGTTGTACGCCTTGTCCACAAGATCGACATACTCCTTGGGGACATCAGTCAATTCATACGTCGATCCAAGCTCATCGCTGTCCGAATAAATGACCGTCCTCCTATTAATGACGTCGATCTGGCCTTTGAACTGATCTTCCTTGCCGAGCGGAAGCAAAACCGGCCAGGCGTTTGCGCCCAGTTTTTGGCGCATGCTATCGATCGACATCTTAAAGTCGGCACCGACGCGATCCATTTTGTTGATGAACGCGATGCACGGGACATTGTATTTCGTCGCCTGCCGCCAAACCGTTTCCGATTGCGGCTGCACGCCGGCCACAGCGTCGAAGACTGCTATCGCGCCATCAAGAACGCGCAACGACCGCTCCACTTCCGCGGTGAAATCGACGTGACCCGGTGTATCAATGATGTTGATGCGCTGCTTGATGCCCTCGAAAATTTTATAAACCCCGGGTTCCTGGCGTTGCGTCCACGCGCAGGTCGTCGCCGCCGACGTGATGGTGATGCCGCGCTCGCGCTCCTGCTCCATCCAGTCTGTCACGGTCGTGCCTTCGTGCACTTCGCCGATCTTGTGAATCATGCCGGTGTAAAACAGTACGCGTTCGGTCAGCGTCGTTTTGCCGGCATCGATGTGCGCGGCGATCCCGATGTTCCGCGTCCGCTCGAGCGGGAACTTCCGATTGGGCGAGTTTGGATTTTTTGCCCGAGCCTTTTTCTGTTCCATTGTTGCCGTCGCCATAATCGTTACCACCTGAAATGCGCAAACGCGCGGTTCGCTTGCGCCATCTTGTGTGTGTCTTCGCGTTTCTTGATCGCATTGCCCTGACCGGCGGCCGCGTCTTTGATTTCCTGCGCGAGCGCGTCCGTCATTCGCACTCCTTTACGATTGTCCGCGTATTGAACGATCCAGCGAGTCGCGAGGGAAATTTGACGCGCAGGCGTTACTTCCATGGGCACTTGATAGGTTGCTCCACCGACTCGGCGCGATTTTACTTCCAGCCGCGGACGAACATTTTCGACCGCCTTGTTTACTACTTCCAGCGGATCGACTGAATCAGAACCTTCGCGCGATTTGTCGATCGCGGCGTACACGATTCGTTCCGCAAGCGATTTCTTGCCGCGCTTCATCACAGTACTGATAAGCCGCGCCACTGCCGGACTCCCATATCGCGAATCCACGCGCTCTTCCTTTTTGTAAACTCTCCTCCGTCGCGACATTGTTGATCCTATCCAAAATTACTTCTTTTCGGCTGCGCTTTCCTTCGCTGCTGCTTTCGGTGCAGCTTCCCTCGCCGCGCCACCCTTTGGCCGCTTCGCTCCATACTTCGAGCGACCGCGACGGCGTCCGTCGATACCGAGCGCGTCCAGCGTGCCACGCACAATGTGATAGCGCACGCCCGGCAAATCCTTCACGCGGCCGCCGCGCACAAGCACGATCGAGTGCTCCTGTAAATTATGCCCCTCGCCCGGAATGTAGGCAATCACTTCCTGGCCATTCGTCAACCGCACTTTCGCCACCTTGCGCAAGGCGGAGTTCGGCTTCTTCGGCGTGCGCGTCATCACTTGCACGCACACACCGCGCCGCTGCGGACAACGCGCGAGGGCCGGTGATTTCGATTTCACCGACACCTTCCGGCGTCCTTTTCGAATCAATTGATTAATCGTGGGCATTTTCGAACCTAACAAAAAAGCGCCGCCACAAACGTCGTGCTCTGGGCGACAAAAAAACCCGCTCAGGCCGCGCAACAAACCCTCATACGCGCCTGATGCGGTAAGGCGCGAATATAGAGGGAAAATACCGTCTCGCAAAGAAAATATTTTACACTGCGTTTGTCATTCCAAGCGAAGTCGAGGAATCTGCAGTTCGGATGCAGAAAAACTTTGAAGTTTCGACGATCGATCGAGATTCGAAAGCCAGACGCGGGCGCCTAACGACTGCGCATGGCGTTGTGGATACGCCGGCGTTTATCCCAGTGGGAACGCAAGGTTCTGTGAAGGGTGTCAGCCCGCGAGAACTGCGCGAGTTGGAAGCGCAAATTGTTCTCGGAAACACATATCATTTGTTCGTTAGGCCGGGACTGGATG
>CATPBS010000191.1 GCA_955652715.1 uncultured Candidatus Udaeobacter sp. | reverse complement strand
TGCGGCCATTCCAATTGCGACCGCCCCAACGTTGGCCGCTCGACGTGCCCATTCCGGGGCGACCGCCCCAGCGTTGGCCGCTCCACGTGCCCATTCCGGGGCGGCCAGGCATCGAAGCGGAATGATGACCGCCACTAGCGCCACCACCGCGTGGGGCAGCTGTGACAAGTGGAGCAATCAGTGTTACTGCAACAAAGCAACTCAAGAAAAGTACAAGTTTTACATTATTCATAGTAGGTCGGGTTTCTAAATCATTAGACACCGCACGCCCCGGAAAGTCTCGCTTTTTTTACGGCTGCAAAGAATTAAATGACACCGGCGGATCGCTCCTTTTCCCTGCGAGCCCGCCGGCCAAAAATCGAACCGAGGCAGGATGCTCCGATCTCGGATCAGGCGATGCCCATTCGGTCCAGAAGTTGCGGAGTGATCATGCCGTCCACGACCAGACCGTGTGTGCTTTCATAAGCACTTATCGCGTCGCGGGTTCGTGGCCCCATCTGGGCGCTTCCTTGTGAAATTCCTTTATGCAATTAAAAACCGCCAACCGCCTGGAGTTTCGCATTGATTCTTGCTGGTCAGCGCGCACCCATCGCGATTATTATCGGCGCTTAATGACGATGGAGCGTGCCGCGATTTTCATATGTGCCGTGTTCGCATGGCACGCACTTTACGCCGCGCCGCCGGAACGCAGCGTGAGTCCGTCCCGCCAATTCGTCATCTACGGAGCTGATGCGGCGCTGCGCGGTGCAGTCTCCGACTTGGCAGAGCGTACTAAGGCCGATCTTCTCGTGGTGTTGCGGCAGCGCGACAACTGGACGGCACCTGTCGTGGTGAATCTGCAACCGCAGCAGGCAAACCTGCCCGAAGTTCCGCCAGCTGACCTGCGATTTAGTCAGACCGGTTTCGGGCTCAAGCTTCAGCTCGACCTGACGATCTCCCAAAACCTTGATGCTTCATTGATCGAGCGCGAACTCCTGCGCGCAATCTTACTGGAAATGATTTATCGAAAAGAATCGCATATTACTGCTGGCACGCCATTCGTCGAGCCACCGGATTGGCTGGTTGACGGTATGCTTGCGCTTGCGCCTGGGCGCGACCGTGGATCCTTGATCGAAGCGCTGACGACCGCGGAGAAGACAGTGCCGCTGGAGAACTTTCTCCGTCTACGCCCTGGACTTCTCGATTCAGCGGGCCGCGTACTTTATCGAGCGTACTCATTTGCGCTGGTGCAAATGCTAACCGACGGAAGGGACGGCCCTGCCCATCTGGCGCAGTACATCGATCATCTATCTGACGCCTCAAACGAACCGCTCGCGAATTTGAAGGCGCGCTTCCCGTTTCTTATTGGCGATGCCGAGGGAAGCTGGCAGTTGACCTTACGCAGGTTCAGGAATTTCCAGAGGTACCAGTTACTCACGTTCGCCGAAAGCGAGCAACGCCTTGATGAATTGTTGCGCGTCAAGATCTCGGAAGCGAATAAGCCGGCCAAACCGGCAACCCTGGACGAATTTGCGCAGCGCAAGATTCGTCCAAGCGAGAAAATGGCGCTGAATGAATTGAGCCGTGATCTGCTCGTATTTGTTGCCCAGGCCAATCCGGTTTTGCGCCCCATCGCGCGTGAATACCAGCAGATGGTTGCGCTGCTCGCCCGCGGGAAAAGACGAGGAATCGCGAAGCGTCTGTCGCGCTTGGAGGTTACTCGCAAGCAACTTGCCGCTCGAATGAGCGATGTAGAGGACTACATGAACTGGTTCGAAGCGACTCAAATGAAGAACGGCAGCGGCAATTTCACCGACTATCTCAAAGCGGTGGATCAATCGCAGCTTTCAGCGTCACGGCGACGTGATCCGCTCTCGGTTTATATCGATGCGGTGGAGGACCAGTTCGAAAACTAAGAACGCAACTAGCGATTGACCTTGGAGGACAGTTGCCCGTTTCGAGCTGGACGAGTATGTTTGGGAGCGCGGTTTTGAATGCGCATTTCTGCTAATGCAAAAAATTGGCTTTGCCGAGGCTCTCGATTCGATTGTTACCATCGATCCACGTTACCAGCGGGACGCCTATGTCTTTTTGCGTGACGCTCTCGATTTTACGACCAAACAACAGAAGAAAATCAAAGGCGTCGGTGTGCGTCACGTGACCGGGCCGGAATTGCTCGACGGGGTGCGGCGGTACGCTCTGAAGGAATTCGGACCGATGGTCATGACGGTCTTCGACAACTGGGGAATCCATTCCTGTGAGGACATTGGAAACATGGTGTTTAACCTGATCGGCGCCGGTATATTCGGAAAGACCGAGGAGGATTCGATCGAAGATTTCAAGAACGTTTATGATTTCGAAGAGGCTTTTGTGAAACCCTTCACCCCGGAGAAACCGGTGACTGCGAAACCGCCGGCGCATTTGCCGGCGCGCAATCCCGCTACGTCGAGCAAGTGAGTCGTCACCGTTGGGAACCTCTAACGTTCGTTACCGGTCATCGCTCACCTGATCGCTAATCACCAATCACCGGGATTCACGCCCGCCAATCCATTTATTGATGTATCGCATGTCAGTGGCGAAGTTTCTCTCAGTGGCTCTATTATTGAGCATGGTTCATTTGAAAGCCGCACCAGCCGAGCACTCGGCTGTGGTTACGTTTCCGCCGAGCACGGCGCAGAAATGGATTTTGCCTAACGGACTGACGATTATCGTCCAGGAAGATCGCAGCGCGCCGGTGGCAAGTGTGCAGGCCTGGTGCTCCACCGGAAGCATCTACGAAGACCAACATTTGGGCGCCGGCCTGTCCCATATCCTCGAGCACATGCTCTTCAAGGGAACGAAAACGCGATCCACAAACGAGATCGCGCAAAAAATTCAGGACGTAGGCGGTTACATCAACGCGTACACGTCGTTTGATCGCACGGTTTTTTGGATCGACGTGCCGAAGGCCGGCGTCAGCACGGCGCTCGACATCCTGGCCGACGCGATGATGAATTCCACTTTGCCGCCGGAAGAATATCAGAAAGAGCAGGAAGTGATTCGGCGCGAGTTTGCCATGGGCATGGATGATCCGGATCGCGTGGCCGGGCTGCTTCTTTTTGCGACCGCTTACCAGCGGCATCCATATCGTTTCCCAGTCATAGGTGAGCTGGAAATCTATAACCAGCTCACCCAAGAACAGGTGATGCAGTATTACAAAACGCGCTACGTCCCGAACAATCTCACGTTCGTCGTCGTTGGAGATGTCGAGGCAGAGAAAGTGCGGCAACAACTCGCGGAGTTATTCAAGCCGTATCCAGAAAAATCGCTCAAGCCGCTATTCATTCCAGCGGAACCGCCGCAACTTGGTCGGCGCGAAGTGCGGCAGGAATTTGCCACGGAACTGACACATCTCTCACTTGCGTGGCACATTCCAGAAGTCACAAGTCCCGACGTGCCCGCGCTCGATCTTCTCTCGACCATCCTGGGGGACGGGCGCAGCTCGCGGCTATACCGGCGTGTGCGCGAAGACGCCGGTCTGGCGTTCAGCATCTCGGCATTCTCTTACACGCCGGGTGATCCCGGCTTGTTTGGCGTCGATGCTACTGTCGATCCAAAGAAACGCGAAGCAGCCGAGCAATTGGCTTTGCGCATCGTGGACGACGTGAAACAGGTCGGCGTCACCGCAGAAGAATTGGCAAAGGCAAAGAAAATCATACTCAGTCATCACCTCGGCGCGCTCACCACCATGCGCGGGCAGGCTTCGGATATCGGCTCAAATTGGTTGCTTACGCGCAATCTGAATTTTAGCCGCGACTATCTGGATGCTGTCCAGAAGGTAACGCTCGACGATATCAAACGCGTCGCTGGAAGGTATCTGACAGAGAACAACCTTACGGTTATCTCCTTGAATCCAAAAGGCTCGTTAGCCGCCAAAGCAGAGGGTCCGAAGGTCGCCGCTTCGGGTGAGATTCAAAAGTTTGAGCTCTCGAACGGATTGCGATTGCTGGTGCGTGAAGATCCGCGGCTGCCACTCGTGGCAATGGGCGCCGTTTTTCGCGGCGGGCTTCTCGCGGAAACCCCACAGACAAATGGCATCACGCGCTTGATGGCGAAAGTGTTGCTGAAAGGAACCAAGACGCGCACTGCTGAGCAAATCGCAAACGAGATCGAATCGGTGGGCGGCTCGATTTCGAGCGACGCGGGCAACAACAGCTTCAGCGTGTCGGTCGATGTCACCAAGCCCGATATGAAACTGGGTGTTGACTTGCTCTCGGACGTATTGCTGAACGCCACCATGTCGGAAAAGGCCATCGCGCGCGAAAAAGAGATCCAGATCGCCGCGATCCAGCAGGATGAAGAGCAGTTGACGGCGGTCGCGCGCAACATCATGCGGCAGGCGCTTTTCCCGCAGCATCCGTACGCTTTGCGTTCAAATGGCTCGGTTGGATCCGTTCAGCGGTTGACGCAAAAAGATTTACTGGAATTTCGAGATCGGTACGTGGTCGCTAAAAACGGCGTCATCTACGTGTTTGGAGATGTGAACGCCGTCGAGGTAAAGCAGCTTATCGAGCAAACGCTTGGCAAGATGAAATCTGGTGCGCTTGCGCTTACAGACGCAAAACCTTCCGTGCCGCTGGGCAAACCGGAGACTGTTGAAAGCCGCAAAGACAAAGCACAAGGCGTAATCATGGTCGGGTTTCGGGGGGCAAGTCTGTCCAGCCCTGATCGGAACGCACTGGAATTAATCGATGAGGCAAGCAGCGATCTCGGGTCGCGTTTCTTTGTTCGCATTCGCGAGCAAATGGGACTGGCCTATTACGTCGGTGCCAGCGAGATGCAGGGCCTGGTGCCGGGACTCTTTGCATTTTATCTCGGCACCGATCCGCAAAAAATCGAGCCAGTGAAAACCGCGTTGCTCGATGAAATTCACAAGCTGGCCAACGAGGGTCTTACCCCTGAAGAATTAGCGCGGGCGAAAAAGAAATTGATTGGACAACAGGAGATCGCCAATCAAAGCAACGACGCTTTCGGTTATCATTGCGCGCTTGACGAGCTATACGGACTCGGTTTCGATTATTACAAGCGACTCGAACACGACGTGAATGCGGTGACGCTCGACGATATTAAGCGGGTGGCAGCCAAATATTTTCGCGATCAACCGTATGTTTTGGCAACGGTGCGACCGCCCGCCTCCGCCGAGGCTACGGCGGGCAGGCCGGAGAGCTCCCCAGC
>CATPBS010000190.1 GCA_955652715.1 uncultured Candidatus Udaeobacter sp. | reverse complement strand
TGAGGCAACTCGACGCCGCTACCGTGACGACACGCTCATTCTGGAAACGGAAATCGAAACCAGCAGCGGCGCCGTGCGCCTGATCGATTTCATGCCGCCGCGTGGCGAGAATCCGGACATCGTCCGCATCGTTGAAGGGTTGCGCGGGAAGGTGTCGATGCAGATGGAACTGATCATTCGCTTCGATTACGGGCACATCGTGCCGTGGGTGCGGAGGCGTAAGCGTTATGACGGACTCGAAGCAATTGCGGGCCCCGACGCGTTGATCCTAAGAACGCCGGTTGAAACGTGCGGCAAAGATTTAACCACCGTGGCCGAGTTTACCGTGGCAAAAGGTGACCGCATTCCTTTTGTGCTTACGTGGTTTGCCTCTCACACAGATCCGCCGAGAAAGATAAATCCTGAGCACGCATTGCGTGACACCGAAAAATATTGGGGAGACTGGTCGAGCCAGTTTCAAAGCAAAGGCAAGTGGCGCGATGCTGTTATGCGTTCACTCATTACCCTTAAAGGATTAACCTATGCCCCAACCGGCGGCCTGGTAGCAGCGCTTACGACTTCATTACCGGAGGAAATAGGAGGGGTCCGCAACTGGGATTATCGCTTCTGCTGGCTACGGGATGCGGCTCTAATTTTGCTCGCGTTGCTGCGATCGGGTTATCGCGACGAAGCTAAATCCTGGCGCCAATGGCTTCTACGCGCCATTGCCGGCAGCCCGGAGCAAACGCAGGCAATCTATGGCGTGCGGGGCGAACGGCGCCTCGAAGAATTCGAAATTCCCTGGTTGTCTGGCTACGAAAATTCCAAACCGGTCCGCATCGGCAACGCGGCTTCCAGTCAATTTCAGCTCGACGTTTATGGGGAGATCTTGGCCGCGATTTGGCAGGCCGATCGCGCTGGGCTCAAACTGGAGGACCCGGATTGGGCCCTGATGGTCCAGTTGATGAAATTCCTGGAATCAAACTGGCAGAAACCGGACGAAGGAATTTGGGAAGTCCGCGGTGGACGCAAACATTTTACCCACTCGAAAATGATGGCCTGGGTGGCGTTCGATCGCGCGATCAAACTTGTTGAGGAATGTAACTGCGCGGCATACGAACATTTCCAGCGCTGGCAAACAATTCGCGATCAAATCCACGCACAAGTCTGCGAGCGCGGTTATAACCCTAGCAAGAAAGCGTTCACGCAGTTTTATGGGTCGGACGCGCTCGACGCGAGTTTGCTCCTGATGCCCGTGGCTGGCTTTTTGCCGGCCACTGATGAGCGTGTGCGCGGCACTATTGAGGCGATTGAACGCGAGCTTATGCAGGATGGCTTCGTGCTTCGATATCGAATGCAGGAAGAGAACGTCGATGGATTGCCTGGTCGCGAAGGCGTTTTTCTTCCGTGCTCCTTTTGGTTCGCTGACTGTTTGCACCTTCTCGGGCGCAAGAAAGAAGCACGTGAATTATTCGAGCGTCTGCTCAATGTGCGCAACGATCTCGGACTTCTTTCAGAAGAATACGATCCCCGCGAAAAGCGTCAGCTCGGAAATTTCCCACAGGCCTTTTCGCACGTCGCGCTCGTTAGCGCGGCAGCACTCTTAGGCAATGAAAGGTTCCGGCCGTGGATTGATTAAACTCGCGCTTCACTCGAGGAGACGAGACGCCGGATCAAATCCTCAACAGTGACGATGCCGCGAATTTTTTTCTTTTGATCTAAAACAGTAGCCAGGCCAAGCCGATCAGCACGCAACTGCTGTACAATCCGATAAGCGGGCTCCTCCTCAGTGGTCGTTACCATTCGCCGGACGTAGTTACCTAATGGTTTGTTTCCATTTTGGTCGAGCAGGATATCGAGGACGTTGACCAGTCCAGCCGGTTGCCCTTCCGGCGTAATGACCGGCAGGCGATCGAGACCAGACGAAGCGCCCAGCTCCAGTGCTTCCTGCGTTGACGCGCTTGGTTGCAACGCGACGACTTTGGCCGAGCTCAGCATTACGTCGCGAACTTTGACGCCGCGAAAATCAACGACGCCATGGATCATTGCACGCTCGGTCGAAGTGAGAGAGCCCTCGCGCTCACTTTGCGTCGTGATCTGCTTTAGCTCTTCGCGCGCGGCAAAAAGCCGGGCGTGTTTCGCGGCACGAGCTGGCAGGATCAGTTTACCAAGCCGCGCACCAAGTTCGAGCACAGGCGAAAACAGGATCGACGCAAGTTCGATCACACCCGCAAGGCGAGCTAACGCGCGAAAGGGAAATCGCCGGAAGAGCGATTTAGGGAGTACCGAGAGCAGGAATAGATAAACCGGAAGCGCGATTGCCAGGGATAAGAAGAAGCCGGCATAGTCGAACCAACGAACTAGCTGCCGGGTCAGCAGGAGCAGACCGATTATATCGACTGCGTTCGTGACGAGCAGAACGGTTACCAGCAACCGTTCCGGGTGTTTGAGCAGCCGGTTCAATCGCAGGGCTGCCGGTACACCACCCTTCACGTTCTGCCGCAAGCGTACTGGATCGATCGAAAGCAGTCCGCTTTCAATTCCGTTGAAGAAAAACGAAACAATCCAGCAACAGAAAATGATGAATCCGACAATCATGCCGCAGCCTCGAACGCTGTTGTTTTCTCCAACAGAACCTCCTCGATTCTTTTGCGCCCCGAGCGACGCACAGTAATAGCAAGACGCGGAATCTCGAGTTTTGTGCCGGATGACGGCAAATAGCCCAGCCGGGTAAAGATAAATCCGCCGATCGTATCTATCCCTTCCGCGTCGATTTCAAAACCCAGATGTTCGCTTAAATCGTCCAGGCGTGCGTTGCCGCTGACGAGAAATCTACCGTTCCCGAGCGGCTCGATATAAAGGGCGATGTCGTCCCGAGGCACCGCGTCGCTGAGGATCTCTTCCACGATGTCCTCCATCGTGATGATTCCTTCGATGCCGCCAAATTCGTCAACCACCACTCCCATTCCCTGAGGACGAGTCAAAAAAAGCTTGAGCAACTCCAGTGCATGCATCGTTTCCGGGACAAAGGAGGGAGCGATGAGCTTTTCGGTGTAATGTTCCGACGCATCGAGCAGGAACAGTTTCACGTCGATGATGCCGAGAATTTGATCGGGCGTATCCACATAAACCGGGACGCGCCGATGGCGTTTCTCCTTTAAGCGCGCGATCGCGTGGTCGTTCGTCAAATCATCAGGCAGCATGAAACTATCGACGCGTGGTGTCATGCAGTCCTTTGCCGTTTTGTCGCCCAGCTTGATGATTTCCTGGATCATTTCGGCTTCGCCTGCATGCAAGGCGCCCTCTTCTTCACCCATCTCAATCAGCGTTTCCAGTTCCTCGTCGCTCAAGCGCGCACGACTGCGCAGATGCACAGGCGTGAGAAGATCGACCACATAAGCGCTGACCCTTTCGAGTCCACGACCGAGGCGGTCAAGGAGCGGCATCGATATCTGCAAGGTGAAGGCGCTGATCGCTGAAAGTCTATAGGGCGCCGAAAGCGCCAGGAGTTTTGGGAGCAAATCACAGAGCAGCACCACGATGGCAAAGATTGCAATTCCAGCCAGCCACTGCGGAATGCGTCCTGCCAATGGACCCTCCCACAAGAAAAAAAGGCACAACACGACCAGAATGACATTTACCAGTCCCTCCCCCAGCAGCAGAACGTTCAGAACTCGACGCGGGTTTTCTCGAAAAAGTTCTATGAATTTCGTGAGGCCTGCATGATTCGCTTCCAGACGGCGCAATTGATGCGGCTTAAGTGAGAAGAGCGCCGTCTCCACTCCGGAAAACAGCGCGGAGCAGAAAATCAAAATCGCGACGACGGCGAGCAAAATCGCCAGGGTGAGGACTGTCATTTTCTTTGGTAGCGCAGCGGCGCTGGTTGCCAGGAGTCGCCGGCCTGCGGGGGGCGGTCTTCTCCCTCGGAAGAGCTGATGAGTGCTGGTTTGCTCATTATCTGAGCTGCGAGCAAATTAAGCGCTCCATGAACAAAGGCGAGAGGATTTCTCAGCTGGTGGCCGAGCTGACCGGTGACGAGGTCGACCCGGACCAGACAGAAGTCGCAAACCACCCCTTTTACCGCGCGTTTTTCCATTGCTGGAACGAACAACGTTATTACGAGGCGCATGACGTTATCGAGCAGCTTTGGCTCAAGACGAAATCGCGCGATGCGGATTATTTCAAAGGGTTAATCCAGGCAGCTGGCGCCTTCGTTCACCTTCAAAAGCAATTCGAACACCCATCGCACGCCAAGCATAGCAGGCGTTTGCCTCCTGCGGTGCGTTTGTTCCGGCTCGCCGAAAGCAATCTGTCGAGGTTTGCCCCGCGGCATCACGGGCTGGATGTGACCGCGTTTTGCGAGCTCTTACGCGAGTCTGCAGATCAGATCGTCGCGTCCGATTACAAAACGAATCCCTGGTCACCGGAAACCGCGCCGAAGCTGGAGCTGGGGTAAAGGTCGCCGCGCTGTGTCGGCCGAAGACGACAGGTATGTGTGTTTAGCGCCAAAGGCGCGACATTCAATCTGGAGCTTGGCGCAACGCGCCAAGGTTTGTGGAACCCAGATGTCAGCGCTGAAAGCGCGATTCACGTTCGGCCGAGTGCAAAAAAGCTATGAATCGCGCTTTCAGCGCTTGATCACGCGGACATCAAATTCCTGGGGCGATGCCCGCGGGCTGAAAGTGACGTACACGTCTTTGGCGCTAAAACACAGACCACCGCAGTGCGGCATTCCTACCTCGTAAAGATCAGTTTTGTTCCTGCAATAAGAAGGACCGTCGCCAGACACAGCGAGATCACTCGGACGGCAAAATGCCTGCTTCCGAAATGAGAGCCTATCGTGCCGCCGATAATCGCAGCGGCTGCAAGAATCAGGCCTAACGAAGGGATGGAATGGACTTTTGCAAAATAACCAACCAGTCCGGCGATCGAGTTCACCCAAATGAACAACGCCGAAATAGCGGCCGCCTGCCGAATATGCGCCCACCGGCAAAACAGTAGGAGAGGAGTAAGAAATATACCGCCTCCAGTTCCGGTCAGCCCTGCCAGAAATCCGAGACCTGCTCCGACACTTACCGCCATCGGCCGCGACGGAGGGGACGTTTGCAGCGGATCACTCCGCCGAAAGAGAAGTCGCGCGGCAGAGAAAAGCAGCACAATCCCGATGAGGATCCTAAGAATCGAAGCAGACGGCTGCAAATAGCCGCCGACGTATGCGGCCGGGATGGAAAGCAACGCAAATGGCCAAAATAATTTCCAAGAGAAGTGACCGGCACGCCAAAATTGAAATGCGCCAATGGACGCGACCAAAATGTTAAGCACAAGCGCAGTCGGACGAACGATCGTGGGTGCTAGTCCGAATAAGGTCATCGTCGCGATGTAACCCGACGCACCGGCGTGACCGACCGACGAATAAAGAAAGGCGATCACTCCGATTGCGAAAAACAGAAGAACTAGATGCGTGGTGTCCATGCTTTGTCATGTCGAGCGGAGTCGCCTGCCAAGCCGTAGTCCCGCGACTGCGGGACGAAGGTCTGGAGACATCTCTATTCTTGTGAGAATACCGTCATTGCGTCCGCCAAAGACAGCCAGAGATTCCTCGACTTCGCTCGGAATGACAAGAACGGTGCTCTGAACTATGCAGCGAATTACAGGCGGAGCTTCGAGCGGAGCCACCAGCACTTTCTGGATCGGTAGATATGTTTTACGTGTACGTTCTGCAAAGTGCCGATGGCAAAAACTTATACTACGGCTTCAGCAGCAACCTGAAGCAGCGTTTCGCGGAGCATCAAAAGATGCCTAAGCATGCTGGATGGAAGCTTATTTATTATGAGGCATATCTGAATGAGCAAGACGCGAGAAATCGCGAACGAATGCTCAAAAGAGTACGGAGCTGCACGAGGGCATCTGAAGCAGCGTATTAGACGAAGCATTGCTGCAGGTTTAGAAAGTGCTGGGTGACAAGCCGTTTCCGCTTTGGATTTCTCGCGCTAACATGGTTAGTGACAGCAAATCATAGCGACGCTGATCCGACACCGGCGGGTCCCCGGCTCTCAGAGAGCGCCGCTACAGAGAAACGCGAACACACAAACCGGCTCGCGCACGAGAAGTCGCCATACCTTCTTCAGCACGCGCATAACCCGGTCGATTGGTATCCCTGGGGCGATGAAGCGTTTGCCAAGGCGCGTCG
>CATPBS010000189.1 GCA_955652715.1 uncultured Candidatus Udaeobacter sp. | reverse complement strand
GGTTGCGTCTGGAGATCCACCGTAGCAAGCCGGCGGGAATATCGCTGACGGAGAGCGGCTGGGCGACTTTGCAAAAGTTGCTCCCAGGCAATCTCGATTTCGGGCGCGTCGATTTGCGCGTGGAAGATGGACCCGCTGTGATCCTGTTGCGCAGCGTTTCGCTTTCCGCGAGCGAAATAGATGCCGGGCGCTTCAGCGCAGACGAGGCCACGATTGCATCGCCGTGGTTTCGCCAAACTTTTTCCCATCTGCGCGGGGCAACAAAATGGGAGGATAATCGCCTGACGCTTGCCGGCCTCAGCTTGACGCGCGGCCTCGACCTGCCCTCGGTCACGACGGATTTGTCGCGCGTCGACAAACAAAATGTCGGAGTGGACTTCGATGTGGAGGTGTTCGGCGGAAAAATTCGTGCCAGTATTTCAAATGAATGGCGGTCTCATGTTTCAAATTGGAATTTGATGGGGTCGGCCGCGGATATTTCTCTCGCTCAAACCGCCGAAGCGATCGGGTTTACCGATCGCGTGGGCGGTTTGCTCCATGCTTGCAACTTTACTTTTCGAGGCGATCCGCGC
This sequence comes from uncultured Candidatus Udaeobacter sp., assembly GCA_955652715.1. Classification (GTDB taxonomy): domain Bacteria; phylum Verrucomicrobiota; class Verrucomicrobiia; order Chthoniobacterales; family UBA10450; genus Udaeobacter. The sequence continues at coordinate 2,076 of CATPBS010000189.1, read as the reverse complement.
GACGTGACGCACGCGACCGCTTCGTTATGGACGGAGATAACCGGGCTCAGCTGGCGGAATCGCGCGGCCGAAGTAATTATGCTCGGCGCCGCGCTCTACAATCGACAAGTCGAACTCGAGCAGCTCTATGTAAAGCAAAGGAAAAATCAGCTGACCCTGCGCGGCGAGGCATCATTTCCCACCAACTCGCCGGATTGGCTTAAACCCGATTTTCGCGGCGACATCTCGGCATCGATCAGTAATCTTGGCGATTTCGCCGGTCTCTTTGGCGCCAATCCTGGCGATTTCGCGGGAGAGATCGCGATCGAGGGAATTATAAACGCCCGCGAACGTAAAATTGGCGGACATCTTACTGCTACTGGTTCTGCGCTCACGCTCTTCAAAGCTCCGATCGACCTGTTGACGGCCCGGATAAATGTGAAACCGACACAGCTTGAGATTGAAGAATTGAAATTGGAACGCGGTAAAGATTTTCTGAACGCGCAAGGCGAGATCGACATGTCGCATGAGCACGGTTCTCGTGGAACGCTCGCGCTCTCCGTCCGTAACCTTTCCGATTATGCACCAAACCCGCTGCTTTCATCTTCACTCGGCTTGTGGCTAATTTTCCATGGCCGCACCGCTTCCATCGATTCACTGCAGCTGTACGATGGGCCAATCGAGATTGGGTTCAATGGCACAATCGACTTTACCGATCTCAAAAATGTCGGCATCACCCTTGTTCCAAGCCAGGGGCTGTTCGATCTCAGTTGGCTGCCCGCGGTCGATTGTGTAAACGCGTTGCAATTCTTTCCAGCCGGAAACGCGGCGGAGCCTTTGTCGGCAATTGAAAAGATCGATTTGCATGGCGACGCACGTTCTGGCCATTGGAGCGTTGCATTAAAGAAGGATGCGGGCCCGGGTGAAGAAGATGCAATTTGCGTCGCGCCGGCCGGCCGCTCACTTAAGATTGGAGTTCGCGACAGAGGCGCGCCTGAATTTGGCCAGGCCGCGCTTCGAGCTTTCCACTATGGCGATCGGCAATCGCTCAGCTTTTCGCTGGATCGACCATAACATTGCGGCGTTCTACCTTTGTCGAGACGAGCCAGCGCGAAAGCTTCTCCTCGAGGTCGCCGGTCAGATTTACTCGCAAATCTGCGCCGGCATCGACCCGCAATGAATTTCCGGTCGGCCGATCGAAAAGCAATTGCACCCGGCGCTGGCCGGGAGAACTGGCCAGAATTTTGCGCACCTCGCGCAATTCTTCATTCGTCGTCGCGGGCGAAAATTGTAAGAGCACAGCCGGCTCTTCAAAAGCACTTGTCGATCTTTCATTTGCGCTGGCGGCGCCGTTCGTTTTCTCCGCGCCAAGCACCTTCACTTTTTGCGCGGTGGCGCGAACGGAATCGCCGCGCGTATCGACAGCTCCCTGAATTTCAACGACGCGTCCAAGCGCAAGCGCGTCCGACACTTTCACGTAAACATCATTCCAAATCACGACTTCGATCATACCGCTCAAGTCTTCGATCCAAATAACCGCGAATGGCTTGCCTTCTTTTCGCGTGAATTTCTTGTCGAACTGCACGATGCAGCCGGCAGTTTTGAATTGCGAACGGTCGTCGAGCTCGCATAACGAAGCAATCGGTTGATAATTTTTCGCCGCAAAAAGATCGACATAGGCATCGAGCGGATGCCCGCTGACATAAAAACCAAGCAGTTCCTTTTCGTAAGAGAGCTTCTCGTGGTCGCTCCACGGCGCGATCGATCTTTTTCTTGTCGATGTTGTCGCGGTTATCGCTTCATTGAACAGCGAAACTTGTCCGGAGGTACGATCACGATGCGCGGCGGCCGAGGACGCGAGCGCCTGGTCGATACAAGCGAAAAGTTCCGCGCGATTACGCCCGAGGAAATCGAACGCGCCCGCCTTGATCAAACTCTCGAGCATTTTTCGATTTGCGATGCGGCAGCCAAGTCGCCCGCAAAAATCCTCCAGCGAAGTGAAATCCCCGCCGCGCTCCCGTTCGCGGATCGATATCTCCATCGCGCTCTCGCCGACATGCTTGATCGCGGCCAGTCCATATCGGATCGCCATCGTCC
>CATPBS010000188.1 GCA_955652715.1 uncultured Candidatus Udaeobacter sp. | reverse complement strand
GCCTGCGACCGCTGGGAGACGTTTGCGCAAGGTTCGCTATGACATTCCATGGAAAAGTCTGCTCATCGAGATTGATGTTTATCGCGGTAAACATGCAGGTCTGGTGGTGGCGGAGGTGGAATTCCCCGATCTCGTAACGTGTCGGAGATTCAAGCCACCGCGATGGTTTGGCCGGGAAGTCACCGGCCAAAAACGTTATAGCAACGTGAGACTGGCCAACGAGTAAGCAGAAAATATGGGTTACCGATATGCGGCGGAATTCATTGGCACGTTCGCGCTCGTCTTTGCCGGGACCGGAGCGATCATCATCAATGACGTGACTGGCGGGGCGGTTACAAATGTGGGTGTGGGGTTAACTTTCGGGATGATCGTTTTGACAATGATCTATGCGGTCGGAGATGTCTCTGGAGCACATTTTAATCCTGCAGTGACGCTGGGCTTTTTCGCGGCGCGCCGGCTCAAAGGAAAAGTAATTTTACCCTATGTGCTTAGCCAGTTGTCGGGGGCTTTGGCTGCGAGTTTGCTCTTGCGCGCATTGTTCCCGCAGCATCCGACGCTGGGAGCAACCGCGCCGGCTGGTCCCGCGCTGCAATCGCTGATTCTTGAGATCATTCTCACGGCCCTGTTGATGTTTGTGATTCTCAACGTCTCCACAGGCGCCAGGGAACGCGGAATTACCGCCGGTATTGCTGTTGGGGCGGTCATCGCGTTGGAAGCGCTGTTTGCCGGCCCGATTTGCGGCGCTTCGATGAATCCGGCGCGCTCGTTTGCCCCGGCGGTAGTTTCTCAGCATCTGGCAAATCTCTGGATTTATGTCATCGCGCCGGTGACTGGCGCGTTGATCGCGGTGATCGGGTGCCGGTGCGTTCGAAAAGACTGTTGCTCTGTTCCTATTCGTGACATGATGGATCCTCCATCATGAAGCAAAAAGTTCTATTCATCTGTGTCCACAACAGCGCTCGCAGCCAGATGGCTGAGGCGTTCCTTAACAAACTTTGCGGAGACGATTTTGAAACACACAGCGCCGGGCTGGAGCCAGGAAAGCTCAATCCGCTGGCAGTCGAAGCCATGCGCGAGATCGGAATCGATATTTCACAAAAGCAAACTCAATCCGTATTCGACGTTTTCAAATCCGGTGAATTATTCGCCTACGTGATCACGGTGTGCGATGAAAGCAGTGCCGAGCGGTGCCCGATCTTCGCCGGCGTGACCAAACGATTGCACTGGAGTTTTCCAGATCCTGCCGCACTTGGCGGCACGCGTGAAGAGCGCCTCGCAGGCACACGCAAAATCCGCGACCAGATTCGAGCACGCATCGAGATGTGGTGCGACGAAATGTGCGCGGTGGAGGCGCACACGCCTGAACAGAAGCTGCGATACGGCGCATCAAGGAGGGGCGGTCTCCAGTCCGCCGCCAAAAAGTATTGGCGGTGGCCTCGCGTTTTTCGTCAAGTAGTTTGATCCAGTTATTCGCAGGTCCGACGGCGGCCTGGCTGCATCGCCACGCATCGAGGACGAACATTGGAGAGGCCTCCCCTCAGCCGCTCTCTGGATTTGTGAGATGTCTTCTCGTCTAAGATCCGTTTTTATCCGCGTAATCAGCGGTTGATCTGGTCGTGTTTGTAACATTCAAGGTATTTGATCCCCGACCCGGTGTTGAAAATCACCACGCGTTCGCCGGAGCCAACTTGACCTGCTGACCGGAGAGACTTGAAAGCCGCGAAGCAGGCGGCAGCCTCGGGAGCAACAAAGAGACCTTCGCTCGCGCCCACTTCGCGCGCGACGCGGATCATTTCTTCATCCTCAACCGCAATGGCGCCCCCATTCGACTCGCGAAGAATTTTCAAAATAAGAAAATCGCCGATCGCTTTGGGAACGCGCAGACCGGATGCAATCGTATACGCGTTTGGAAATTCGGTGGCGTTTTTTCCTCCGGCTTCGAAGGCGCGGACGATCGGTGCGCAACCGGTGGCTTGCACTGCGAACATACGCGGACGTTTTTTCCCGATCCAACCCAGCGTTTCCATTTCATCGAACGCTTTCCACATTCCAATGAGGCCGGTGCCGCCGCCGGTGGGATAAAGAATTACTTCCGGCAGCTGCCAATGACACTGCTCCGCTAATTCGTAACCGAGCGTCTTTTTTCCCTCGACGCGATACGGCTCTTTGAGCGTGGACATGTCGAACCAGCCTTCCTTCGTTTTCCGCCGGGCGATCTCAGCGCCGCAATCAGTGATCAATCCGTCAATCAGCGTGACATGAGCGCCCAGTTCGCGACACTCGATGGTGTTCGCGCGCGGTGTGTCGGGTGGCATGAAGATGTGCGCTTCGAGACCTGCCCGGGCTGCATACGCGGCGAGCGCGCCACCGGCATTCCCGGCGCTGGGCACCGCGAGCTTCGTCGCGCCGAGATGTTTTGCCATCGAAACGGCCACGCTCATTCCACGGGCTTTGAAACTCTGCGTCGGGTTTAGCGACTCGTCTTTGATCCAGAGATCGACATCGTCAGCAAATCTTTGTGCGCGCAACAGTGGCGTTCCGCCTTCGCCCAACGAGACCGGCTTAACGTTGCCGGGTAACGGCAGCACTTCGCGATAACGCCACAACGATTTTTCTCGTGTGGCGAGTGTCTCGCGCGTCAGCGTCCGACTCGCCGCGGCGAGATCAACAATCGCAAGGAGCGGTTTATCGCAGGAAGTGCAGAGATTTTGCAACCGCGACCATTCGTGCTGAAGGCCGCATGCGCTGCACCGAAGATGCTGCAGAAACATTGAGCAATGGAGCGTAAATGTAGCGCAACCGCGAATGATTGTAGCCGCTTCGCTGTGCGAAGCGTACCTCCGAGGCATCAAGTACACGACCCCACGTCTCCCACAGGGCGACGGCTACAGCGTCCGCCACATCGCACGCTACAGCACAACTTGTGACTCGTGATAGAATTGAAATGATGAATTTACTGACGCTCACTGAAATCCGCCGGGCAGCGCAGAATGGCGCGGTGTCGGCGCGCGTGCATGTGCAAGTGGAAAGCGCATTGCCCAGGCTGACGCGTGAACAACAGCCGTACTGCGAGCTTGTCCTTGCTGATGCTTGCGATCGCATGACGTTGCGCGTTTGGAGCGATCACCCTGCGTACAAAACGTGCAGCGCATTAACCAATCAGGATTTTGTCGAGCTCACTGCAGAATTCTATCAATCGCAATACGGACTTGACGCTCGCAAGTGGACTGTGCGCCCGCTAACCGTGCCGGAAAAAAACGAATTGCTGCAAGGTCCCGCAGATTTGCGCGCCAAACAAACGGCTGATTGGGAATTTATTTTGCAAACGACACAGGCCCTTGTCGATCCCCGGCTGCGCGCTCTGACGCAAATGTTCTTGAACGAATGGGGGGATCGTTTTCGTCGCGCCGCAGCGGCACGAAAATATCATCATGCCCGCCGCGGCGGGC
>CATPBS010000187.1 GCA_955652715.1 uncultured Candidatus Udaeobacter sp. | reverse complement strand
GGTCTCGTTCGCGCTCTGTGGAGATTGGACGCGAGCTACCGCGGATTGGCCAGCCCGGAAACGCTTCGTCCGATCGAAAGCAAACAGACCGAAATCTACCGAAAGAAAAAGCTCGTCACTGATCTCAGTTTCACCGATTCCGGCGTTAAGCGAGCGCGAACCGAACGGACCGGTGCCAAAGCAACCAAACCGTTCAATTTCCCCAACTTGTTCGATCTGCACAGCGCCCTGCTTTATCTGCGCAGCCAACCGCTAAGCGATCACGGCGTTTATCGCATTGTCGTTTATCCAGCTACCTCCGCTTATCTGACAACTGTGACCGTTCTCGGCCGCGAACACGTGGCCGTCCGGGCGGGCGCCTACAACGCGATCAAGATCGATCTTCAGCTCCAGCGCTTGGGCAAGAAACTTGAATTGGAGCCACATCGGAAATTCCGGCGCGCGACTGTTTGGATCTCGGACGATGCAAACCGAATTCCGGTGCGCATCGAAGCACAGATTTTCGTCGGCACGGTCTTTGCCGAGCTCCAGGAGGTGCACTTTGATCAGGAAAAAAGTTAATGCTCTGATGTCGATCAGCCGACAAGATCCATCCGGCAAGGACGGATTAGCCGGCGCAGCCAATCAACGTTCGGGTATCCATTCGCCGCGCACTGGCGCTTCGCGCAACAGGCGGCGGCGCGGGCGGTAAATGGGAGCGTTGGCGCCTGGTAAGAGCTCCAGAGCGGCAAGAGTTTCCAAGTCGAGTCGCCCGGTGACCGGGAGGCCGACCCGAGCCTGATAGGCCCGTAAGGAAAATTCCAAATCAGGACTGGGGTACCCGTCGATCGCTCCGCGATAAAGCCCCCGCCGTGCCAGAAGATTTTGTGCTGAAACAATGACATCCCTCCGAACTTGCGGCGGCGCTGCTTCATACGGCGTGCCGGCAAAATTCTCCGCCGGATACGCCGGACCTGCGTCGTAATCCGGTCGGACCGGTGCTTGTTCGCCACCGCGAATCCGTCCGTCGGCGGATCGATCTTGCTGCGGTTCTGGAAACGGCTGGCCAGTCAAAGGGTTTGTCGGAGCCGAACTTTCTCGCGGTTGGGCGCGCAAGTCCGAAGTTTGCGGCGCAGCCGGAACTGGAGTTGGGGACGCTTTTACGATCGCGCGAGCGCCGGAAGAATCGACCCCAAGAGATTTGAGCGTTTCATCATTGAGATCGCCACTGATTTGAAGCCCGTTGCGGATTTGGTAGCGCCGAATCGCCGCCGTCGTGTCCGCATCTTTTTCGCCAGTAACTTCGCCGTAATAAAAACCCTGGTCCTTCAGCGCTTGCTGCACATTTTGGACGGCTTGATCTGCCCTTGCTCCTGGCGCGAGTGCGGCCACCAGAACCACAACTGCGATCCGAAGTTTCATGTCGATGTTGCTTTGACGCCGAAATCTGTCCGCTATTCAGTCCCCGCCCCGGTCACGGCCAGCGGCAGCTGCCGTTCTTTTAAAACGTCGCGATAACGCAGAATACCTTCGCTAATGGCCGCCGCCATCTGTTCGCGGTAATCGTTACTTTCCAGCTTCGTGATATCGTCCTTGTTGCTAAGAAACCCGGCTTCCACCAGCACCGCTGGGACTCCTACGTTGGCAATCACAAAAAACTGCTCGGCTTTTGTTCCACGATCAGGCGCCTTCGTTCGCGCCACCATCGCTTCCTGAATGAACCGGGCCAAACTCTGGCTCGCTAAAGTAGGCGATTCGGCCGCCGGCCCCTGAAAAAATGGAATCCACGAAACAAGCCGCGGAGCCGGAGCCGCCTGATGCTCGGCATAATAGGTTTCTACGCCGCCGACCACCTTTTTGCCTTCATTGAAATGGATGCTGACAAAGATACAATCCCGCGCACGATTGGTAACCGCCGCGCGATCGGCGAGCGAAACATAACTGTCGCCAACTCGCGTCATCAGCGTCGCCAGGCCTTGGGTCTGCAGCAATCGATCGACGCGCTGCGCGATGTCGAAAGTCAGATCCTTCTCATAAATCGCGCCGCACATCGCTCCGGAATCCTGGCCGCCGTGGCCAGGGTCGAGAACAACCAGCGTGAATGGCGCCGGCGCAGCAGTACGACGCATCGAAGTTGCCGGCCGTGGAATGGAAAGGACTTGCCACCAGACGAACGACGCGACCATGAGTAAAAGCCCGAGCCACGCGACAATGTTTTTCACTGCCCCGCCAAAGCCGAATCGCCCTCGAAACATCGTTACTTTTGAAGAGCCGACCGCACTTCTTCGTCTGCCAAAGTTCGATAACGAATAGCGCTTTTCCGGTCGCGCTCCAGCACGGCCGCTTCCATTCCAGCGTTGGCCAGCTGCTCATCTCGATATTTCCGAATCGCGGCGCGTTCCGGCAATTCCTTGGTCGCATCTTCTCCCATCGCCATTCGGCCAACGCTCCACGCATCGAACGCCACATTGATCGCATCCGGCAGCGCCGCATCGGTGACGTGTTCTTTTTGCAAAAACTTTTCCATCAGCTCTGCCGACTGGCGCGTTCCACCCAAGACTGCAAACCGCTGCCTCGGTTGCCCAGTCAAACCATCAGCCGCGATTGCGCCGTCGTAATCGATGCGCAAAAACAAATCTTCCTTCGGGCTCGAGCCAATCTCGGCAAAAAGCAGCCGCGCCAAAAAGGGCGCACCATAAACTTGCTCGAACGCGCTTTTCATCACCGGGCTAAGGGAGTAATGCGCGAGACGGCGCAGTGAAACGTCCGCCGCCGAACGCGTGAAACCCTCGGTGCTGGCCAATTCGATTGCCGCCAATCGCAATCGCTCGATGTCGCCGGGATGGCCGATCGCCCCCATCGCGATCCGGTCGTAAATCTCAAAAATCTTTTGCCGCGCGCGTCCGAGCGTTACGAAAAGAATTCCGTCACGATACCCGACCGCCGCGATCGGACTTCCCGCCGCGAGCTGCGTTTCGATATACTCGCGCCGGTTCGCGATCGCCTCTACCCAACGATACGGCTCTTCGATCATGCCACCTTTTGGTTGAACACGCCGGCGATCTTTTCGTCCGGCAACGTCGTGATCCCCTCGCGCGAAACAGTTTTAATCAGCGGAAAAATTTTACCGCCCCGATCGACCCCCCCGGTGGAGGTGTCCGCTTCCGCCGCGGTGTCGAGAGCGCGCAACGCGATCGCAACCGACTCCTCCTCGTCCAATTCCTGAAGCTTTTTGGCGCCCCAGTTGTTTTCGTAATAAAGGATGCCGCGCACCGCTGGCGAACCGGAGCCGGTCGCGGCGTAATCGGTCACCTCGAATTGCGCGCCCATCGCGTCGTAAAAGTAGAGTCGCGCTTCCGGTTTTGAATTTCCATCGTAGGTCGCGAAGATCGGCACCACCACGCCGACGCCTTGCATCACGGAACCGAAGTTGTCTCGCAACAATTTGGACAGCGCGCGCACTTTGCCGTCCACGCTCATCTCCTGCAATTGCGTCCGCCGAAAATATTGAAACGAATGCTCGAGCACGCGCGCCATTTCCCAGGCCGTGGCCGGCACGCCGGCGATGGCCATGATCGAATGGCGATCGATCTCCAGCACCTTGTCGGCTCGATCGTAAACGACGGTATTGCCTGCGGTTGCGCGACGATCGCCGGCTACCAGCACGCCGCCCGCAAATTTGAAAGCGAGGATAGTGGTCGACTCGGTCTGAACGAACGGATGAGTTCCGGTGGCGGCGGTTGGTTCGGGCG
>CATPBS010000186.1 GCA_955652715.1 uncultured Candidatus Udaeobacter sp. | reverse complement strand
CGTGCTGAAAGATTCCGGCATCGATTATGTCGAAGTGCCGAATGAAGCGGCCTTTTATGGCCCGAAGATCGACGTTCAAGCGTGGAGTGTGATTGGACGCGAGTTTTCCATCGCGACCAACCAGGTCGATTTCGCACAACCGCGTTTTTTCGACCTTCGCTACAAAGATCGTGATAACATCGACAAGATCCCGATCTGCATCCATCGCGCGCCGCTCGGCACGCACGAACGTTTCATCGGATTTCTGATCGAACATTACGCTGGCAACTTCCCGCTCTGGCTTTCGCCGGAGCAGGTTCGCATTCTCACAATCGGCGATGATCCTAACTTAATTGATTACGCGCGATCGATTCTGAAGGAATTGCGCGCTCATCACGTGCGTGCGGAAATCGACCAAAGCACCGACAAGATCAACGGCAAAATTCAGCGGGCCGAGCAAATGAAAATCCATACCATGTTCGTCATCGGAAAGCGCGACATGGAAGCCGATGCTGTCAGCGTCCGCGTCCACGGCAAGGGTAATCTCGGCGCCAAACCGCGTGCCGAGGCAATCGCCGAAATTCTGCAGGCAATCAGAGAACGTAGGCCGTGAAGCTTATCACGGCACTCGGCAGAGCGCGGCCTCAGTGCGGTTTGATCTCGGCTTTGGGTTCGAGATAGACCAGGGTCTTGAGCACTTCCTGTAGCGCGGGCGCATCTTTGCGATAGCTCGCTTCATCCTGCGATGAGAGGACGATGTAAGCGACCGCGCGCGGAAGTTGGACGTAGCCCACGCGTTCCCACTGCGAGTAAGTTTCGGTCGCGGGGTATTCGTTGATAAAGTAGTCGTGGCCGTCGTGCGTTTTGCCGGAAGCAATTTTCTCTTTCGGTTTGCCGTGCGTTTTTTCCATTGCTTTGATCGCCGTTGCCACAAACGCGTTTATGTCTTCAAACTGAATGCTCGCTATTTTGGCGTACATCACCGTCTTCGCGTCCGACCACGATGAACCTTGCGGTAAAGAACGCACGGCAATCCCTGATTTACGCCAGACTCGTTGTCCAAAACCCACCCTTCAGGCGCACTGATGTTAAACGCGGCTTTTGGGCCATAAACAATTCCGCCCTTATATTTGTCCTGTGCCGGAACTCCGGCAGGCAGAAACAACAGCGCTAAGCAAACAACCATTAGCGATTTCATCATGGCGATCCCACGTTCTGCACAGTTTCGGCACGGCTCACAAGGAAACAGTTCTGGGCAAAGGCCTGCCGCCTGACTTACAACGACCCGCGTGGATCTGATCGCAACCCTCAAAAGGCATTTTGGCTACGACGAGTTTCGGCCATTGCAGGAGGAGATCATCCGCGATGCGCTCGCCGGGCGCGATGTGTTCGTGCTGATGCCGACCGGTGGCGGCAAGTCGCTGTGTTTTCAATTGCCGGCTTTGATGCGCGATGGGCTGACGATCGTCGTGTCGCCGCTTATTTCGTTGATGAAAGATCAAGTCGATGCGCTGCAAACTAGTGGGATTCCGGCAACGTTTTTGAATTCCACCTTGGAGCGGCAGGAAGCGGTTGCGCGATGGCGCGGGCTGCATCGTGGCGACTACCGGATGCTGTACGTCGCGCCTGAGCGGCTGATGCTGGAGCCGTTTTTAGAGCGCGCGCTCAATTGGAACATCGCCCAGATCGCCATCGACGAAGCGCATTGTATCAGCGAATGGGGCCACGACTTCCGGCCGGAATATCGCGAGCTAAAAAAATTGCGGCAGCACTTCCCGAATGCGCCGTTCATGGCACTGACCGCGACGGCGACTGAACGAGTGCGGGAGGACATCGTCAAGCAACTCCAACTGCGCGAGCCCCGCTGTTACGTCGCTAGCTTCAACCGGCCGAATCTGACATATCGCGTCATTCCGAAATCGGCGCCCTATGAACAACTGCTGGCGTTCATTCATAGCCGGCCTACCGACAGCGGCATCGTTTACTGCGCGAGCCGCAAGAGCGCGGAATCATTGGCTCGCAATCTGAATGAAGACGGAGTCAGCGCGAAGCCGTATCACGCGGGCCTCACCGGTGCCGAGCGCACAAAAAATCAGGAATTCTTTTTGCGCGACGATGTCCGAGTGGTAACGGCGACGATCGCGTTCGGGATGGGTATCAATAAACCGAACGTGCGTTTCGTGGTGCATTACGATCTGCCGAAAAATCTGGAGAGCTATTATCAGGAGACCGGACGCGCAGGACGCGACGGATTGCCCAGCGAATGCGTGCTGCTGTTCAGCGCCGGCGACGTGGCCAAGCAAATCCATTTCATTGATGAAAAGGGCGAGAGCGAAGCGCGCATCGCCCGGGCGCAGCTTCAGCAGATGGTGCATTACGCCGAGACACGCGAATGCCGGCGCGCGACGCTCCTCAAATATTTTGGCGAAGAATATCCTCCGCGAGATGAGACAATCGGCGGTCACAGACCGCCGCTACAGACTTCGTGCGACAGCTGCGATAATTGCCTCACACCGCGTGAGACGTTCGACGGCACAATTCCGGCCCAAAAATTTCTCTCCTGCGTCCACCGCATCCAGGCCAAAAGCGGATTTGGATTTGGCTTGAATCACGTTGTCGACGTTCTGCGCGGCGCAGACACGGAGGCGATCCGGCAACGCGGTCACAATGAATTGTCCACTTACGGCGTTGGCCGCGAATTGAAGCGCGATGCGTGGCAGGCCGTCGGACGCGAGTTGCTGCGGCTCGGGCTCATCGAATGCGCTCCGGGAAGGTTCGCCACCTTGGCGCTCACGCTGGCCGGTCGCGAAGCCTTGCGAAGCCGGACGCCGATTACCCTCACAAAGCAAATCGACGTCGCTGCGCGTGAGCAGAGAGCGCGACCAGGCGCGATCGAATGCGACGAACTGTTGTTTGAGCAGTTGCGTGTGTTGCGCCGGAAACTGGCCGATGAACGCGGGGTGCCAGCTTACATTATCTTCTCCGACGTATCGCTCCGTGAAATGGCGAAACATTATCCGACCAACGCGAGCGAGTTCCGCCGTATCCCGGGAGTCGGCGAACAGAAACTGAAAGATTTCGCAGAGCCGTTCCTGGGTGAAATAAAGAATTATCTCGCAGCTCATCCGCGCCGAACATTCTCCGACGATGTGAATCCTCTGCTCCCGCAACGCCGTCGCAGGTAAGTCCTTTCTCCAGTCCCACCTGAAGTTATTCGCCGGATCGCTAGCGCCCGGCCTCGTGAATAGCGTTTCGGCTTCTGAACGCGCAGTGGAATCTGCAGGATGAATTTACTGTTTGGTGACAACCACTTGCGGCGCCGATTTCCTCACTTCAACCCGCGCGCTCACCTTCTTAAGCCCGACCTCAGGGCTTCGATTTGCTTTTCTTCTTCTGCGAGCCTGGCCTCAAAGCTCTTCTGTTGCTGAGCGATAACCGATTGTTGCATTTCGACCGTTGATTTTAGCTCCTGCACAATCTTGTGCTCTTTGAGAAATTCATTGAGCAACATCGCGTTCACTTGGTCGTAGCGTACGCTGTAGGGTTTTCCCTCTTTGTCACGCACGACCAGGTCAGGATTCACCCTTTATCAGAGATTTTGCGGCGAAGATGCATCCACGTTTCGCCATCGCGTGTTTCCTGCTTAACCACTTCGAACGCGGGCTCTGTGGCCTCGGAACGAAGAGGATTATGCACGAAAGCGTAAACGCGGCGAAACGTCGCGTGCTTGCTCGCATCTTCCAACTTCCAGGTCTTGTTTCCGTCATAACTTACCCACAACTTATCGTTGATCGCGATTTGCCGGACAGCGTTTCGACCCTCTAGTTCGAGCGTGAGATCGAAGTCTTTTCCGGCCAGCAGCCCCTGCACTCGCATTTTCATTCCGCGGCTGAGGGTGGCATCCACTTCCCAGGTTCCGCTTTCCATTAGCTGCAATGCCGAAGCGAGAATCCTCGGAGCATTGTCCGGGCTGATATTAATCGACAATTCCACTGGCCAGCTGGCGCGCGGCGGAGCGGGGAGATGCAGATCGCGCAATTTATCGCCGACACATGTTGCAGCCGGCTGGTCGCCCGGACTCAGCACCTGTTCCACGTGACCATCAGCCGCGAAAACAAAAACGACCTGAAAGTCAATTCTCGGCCCAAGATTCTTGGTGCATCCGCTGACAATATCACTCAGGCGCGGCGCAACCACTTTTGTGAACTCAACGTCGTAAGCCTTACCCGCTTCGGTTTCCCCAAGACGCTTTGCCTCGGCCAATGCTTGTGTAAATGCGCGACTGTGCTGCAAGCCATCCGCCGCAAACTTTGCATCTTGTGCGCGCAAACTGGCCAACGTCAGGAGCGAAACTGCGGCAACGTTAAAAGAGATGGAACTGAAATTCTGTTTCATAGCACCGACTTTGGTGAAGCAATCGGAAGCTAATCTTCTTTCTTCTTTTGGTTTCGACAGGCTGCGCGCTCACAACCCGGGATTTGACGCCGGGTAGGAGTTGGTATTCCACCGTTTTGGCGCTCGCCCATGTCGATCCGCATCGTCAAGTTAAAACGCAAATTTACCAGGTGTAAGTGACGCTCCCGTCGGCTTCGCGAACGAGTTTCGCGCCTATCGCGACGGTTCTTGCGGCGGGCTTTTCGCCGATTGGAATCACCTGTACGTAAAACGATACGGGCTCGCCCTCGGTTCGACCCAGTGCACCCATCTTTTCCAGTTGCTCCCAGGCGTGCGTTCCGCTCACCATCTTTTTGAGAAAGCCCAGCT
>CATPBS010000185.1 GCA_955652715.1 uncultured Candidatus Udaeobacter sp. | reverse complement strand
CCACCTTTTGCGCAATCGCGTCCTGGACTTCGAAGACGTCGGTGAATTTTTCATCGAACGTGTCCGCCCAAAGTGAGGAACCGTCCGCAGTTTTGATGAGGCGCGCTGTGACTCTGATCCGATCGCCCGATTTCTGGACATTACCTTCTAGAACCGAGTTAACATGCAGCGCTCGTCCAGTGCTGACCGAGTCTTGCTTCAAATCGTCATATTTCCGAACGGACGCAAGCGATGGGACGATGATTTCGCGAGTGGTGCTCAGTTTTGTGATCAAACTGTCTGCCATCCCGGCTTCCAGGACTTCGTCGCGGTCACTCGCGACCAAAGCTTTGAATGGAAGCACCGCAATGCTCTTGCCCGGAAAAATGGTAGCAAGCGGAAGACCGGCCGTGCCTTTCTCGCCGCGATGCAAGAAAAACCAGACACCGAAAAACACGATCGCCACTAAGAGCGCAGCCGCGATCAGCGGCTTCGCAAACCGAGCGAGAAGAGAAGCCGGTGCGACTTTTTTGTCTGTAAGCTTCTGCGGTAGCGCCGGGTTGCCGACTTCGTCAGTGTACAAATTGACAATGTCGATCTTGACCGCGTGTTTCACTTCGAATTCACCAAGGTGATGTAAGCGCGGTCGCCACTTACTGTGTTGCTCGAGATCTTCGGTCACGCGTTTCGAAAGCAAAATGTGCCCGGCGTCGCCGCAATCCATGACGCGCTGTGCCATGTTGATTCCGGTGCCGGCCAGGTTCGATCGATCGTTCACATCGGAGACTTTATTGACCGGGCCGCTGTGAACGCCCATGCGCAGACCAAACGTTGCCGAATCTTTTAGCGCTCGCGCGATTTCCATGGCGCAGCGAGCCGGTGCTTCCGGACTCGTATAAAAAACGAGCACCATTCCATCACCAGTTGGTAGCCGAATCAACTTATCCGCGGCTTCAGCGACGCGGAATTGTTCGGTATTTCGGACAATCTGATTTAGGCGATGCGAACACTCGCTCTGCTCATCCACGAGTAGTTTCGAAAATCCAACGATGTCCATGAACAAGACATGTCCGATTTCGAGTTGAGCATCACTTTCCAGCTCAGCGGTCATGGTCCGTGCCTTCAG
This sequence comes from uncultured Candidatus Udaeobacter sp., assembly GCA_955652715.1. GTDB lineage: Bacteria > Verrucomicrobiota > Verrucomicrobiia > Chthoniobacterales > UBA10450 > Udaeobacter. Next base: position 2,001 of record CATPBS010000185.1, on the reverse strand, counting down.
GATTGAGCGGAAATCATTTCAATTCCGCACCGAACCGTCGAGAGCAAACGCGGCCCGCCCTTACCGCCGATCGGCCTGCCGGCTGGGAGAGGTATACCTTAAAACGTGCGTGTGTAGGTGACCGTGATCTGGTAATCCGCGAGTGTTTCCAAGCCGGGGCCTGGAACACCCACCTGCTCAAAAGGGACGCTCTTGCTGGCATGCCGCCAGACCGCGATAGGCACAGTCACCGCAATATAGTCTTTGCCGCGCGAATAAGAGATACCGGGTTCGACCGAAACGGCATGCCCGGGCAAACGCCATCCCTCGTCGCCGCCGATCAAATCGTGCGACGGGACGCCTTCAAAGCGCCCCCCGAAACTGAACGACAACTCCTTTATCGGAAAACCGACCTGCGTGAACCCAAGTCGGAAAAGAAATTGATCCGGTATGGAATCATACTTCACTCTTGGATCGGAGGTCGGCGGGAAAGGCACAGGAAGATCGCCCAAGGTATTTTCCGTGCTGTTCATCTCTTGAGGGTTGGCTACGTAAGTGCCCTCAGCGTACGCGACGGTGTCTCTGAGCCAGCCTTTGGAAGAGAGCCTCGCGAAACCATGTCCGTGCAGAACGATACCCCAGCCTCCGTCTCCTAGCTGAATGGCTGGATCGACTGGCCGCTCCACCGGTCCAGTAGGACGAAATGCAGTATCGGTCGCTCCGTAATCACCGGTCGGGAATTTTACTCCCAGTCCTAGGGCGATATTTTGGTTGGGATGCTTATCTGGATCCAATAGCCAAACGTCGCCTCTCAATCGTATGTCTCCCAGACCCCCCGCATGCATGGTGTGGAGCGGGGGCGGGTTTGGGCGAGTGAAGTCGTGTTCTATTGAGGTCGCGCGGGTCCCGTACTGAAACGGAATGTCCAGGACCAGGCTCAGCCGCTTGGTTACTCCGTAGACGACATTAATATCGAATTGGTAGAGGTGAGTGTTGGCGTAGACAATCGGCTGATCTTGTGGCTCGTCTCCCAGGACATCTTGCCGGGAATTGTAATAGCGAAAAGAAACGGTGGCCAACCAATGACCCGGTTCTAAAATTGACCCGCCTTCGACACCCAAACTGGGCGTCACTATATGCGCGCAGACTCACCCTTGGGATAAGAGTTTGGGGGCAGCGAATGGCAGGACGACCAAAGTAACCAAACTGCCCGGCCAAAATCGAATTCCTCGGGGCACGGCCGTATTCAGCCCGCCGATTTACGCTGGGTCAATAACAATTTGGTTCTGACAGGGCCGACGCGGCACTGCCTCGCGTCTCAAACTTTCTCTTCGTCGAGTTTCGCTTTGACCGCGGCCTCGATTTCGTCGTAAAGCGCCCGATCGTTCTTCAATGCTTCTTTGGCGGCGTCGCGTCCCTGCGCCAACTGGGTGCCTTTGTAATTGAGCCAGGAACCGCGCTTTTCGATAATTTGTTTTTCCAGGGCCAGATCAAGCAGCGCGCCGGTCGAGGAAATGCCCTCGTTGTACATGATGTCGAACTCGGCTTCCGTGAACGGCGGCGCGACTTTGTTTTTTACGATCTTGACGCGCGTGCGATTGCCTGTGACCACGCCGTCCGTCTGCTTGATCGCGCCGATGCGGCGAATATCGACACGGACGCTGGCGTAAAATTTCAACGCTTTACCTCCCGGCGTCGTTTCCGGATTTCCAAACATGACGCCGATCTTTTCACGGATCTGGTTTGTAAAAATGCAACACGTGCGCGCCTTCGAGATAAGCGAAGTCAATTTGCGCAAGGCCGCGCTCATCAATCGTGCCTGTGCGCCCACTGTAACGTCGCCGATCTCGCCTTCGAGCTCTGCTTTGGTGACAAGCGCCGCGACGGAATCGAGCACGATCACATCGAGCGCATTGGAGCGAACGAGCGTTTCAACGATACGGAGCGCTTCCTCGCCAGAACTCGGCTGCGACACGAGCAAATCGTCAAGATCGACCCCCAGCTTTCTGGCGTATGCCGGAT
>CATPBS010000184.1 GCA_955652715.1 uncultured Candidatus Udaeobacter sp. | reverse complement strand
TCGTCGCAAGACTTTCAATTCCGGTGTTTCATCGCGACATGAAACGGTTTTTGATCTTGCACGTATTCGGCGCGTTAATGGCTGCGATGGCGCACGGCGCAACAAATTTCGATCTGGCAGCAAAAGCGACGAACGAGCTCGCGGTCGATCTTCACCGGCAGCTCGCGACAGGCGACGAGAATCTTTGCACTTCTCCATATTCAATAGAAAGCGCTCTTGCCATGACGTTCGCAGGCGCCGACGGCGAAACACGCACGGAGATGGCGCGTGTTCTGCATCTCACAAACGATAGCACCGTGCCGGCCTCGTTCGCCGCGCTTCAGCATTCGCTGGAACAGATGAGCGCGAAGACAGCTGAGCTCGTAAAACAATCCAAGAAATTTGGTGGTCCGAGTGAACCCATCACATTGAACATCGCCAACAGGCTCTTCGCGCAAAAGGGGTACGCGTTTCGCGAGGCTTTCCTGTCACTGGTTAAACAGAATTTCGGCGGGGCATTTGAGCCTGTCGACTTCATTGCCAATCCTGCAGCAGCTACGCAGCACATCAACAAATGGATCGCAGACCAGACGCATGATCGAATTCGCGATCTGATTCCCGGAGGGGCACTTGATAAGACAACCCGCCTCGTCCTGGCGAATGCACTTTATTTAAAAGCGCCTTGGGCCAACGAATTTTCCGAGAACGCAACGCAGCCAGAGCCGTTTCATGTTCGCGGCGGAACGCCTGTCGATGTTCCGATGATGCGAAAGACGGATCACCATTTCGGCTACGCGAAGCGCGAAGGATTTACAGCTGTGAGCCTTCCCTACATCGGGAGTGATCTCCAATTCGTCATCCTTCTCCCCGACTATGTAAATGATCTGCACGCGCTCGAATCGAAGCTGAGCAGTGACATGCTTGCTGGATGCGCAAAACTCCAGACGCGCGACGTCGATCTTCATCTGCCAAAGTTCAAGCTCGAACCGCCGACGATTACTTTGGCCGAAAAGTTTGAAGCGCTTGGGATGAAAACCGCGTTCGACAAGCCCAAAGGCAGCGCCAATTTCGACAAGATCGCGCCACGGACGCCGCGGGATTACCTCTACATCTCGCAGATATTTCACAAGACCTTTATCGCGGTGGATGAAAAAGGAACGGAGGCGGCTGCCGCAACCGCCGTGGCGATGCTGGCAGGAAGCGCTCTGCGATCGCCTCCCCCGCCGCCAATCGAAGTGAAAATCGATCGCCCATTCGTCTATGCCATCCAGCACGTCCCGAGTGGCGTGTGTCTGTTCCTTGGTCGCGTCACTGATCCACGCTGAAAATGGACGTTTCAACAATCGCGAATCTGATCAACGCGTTTGCGGTCACCGCCGGCGTCATTTTCGCAGCGACGCAAATTCGCGATTATCGCAGACAACGTAGGCGCGATGCCATGCTCAATCTCGTCCGCTCTTTCCAGAGTCCGACGTTTGCCAGGGGACTTCGAAGACTGATCGAGTTGCCGAACAATGCAAGCGCGGAAAAAATTCGCGAGATTCTCGGACCGGAGGGCGAAGATATGATTGTCCACGTGAACGCCACGTGGGAAACCATCGGCGTGCTGCTTTTTCACGGTGAACTCACAATCGACATCATCGACGATTTCTTCAGCGGGCCGATTCTGATTTCGTGGAGGAAACTTCTTCCCTACACAACGGATCTGCGACAGCGCTACCAGCGTGACACGTGGTCCGAGTGGTTCCAATGGCTGGCGGAGCGAATGATGGAGCGCGAATCGAGGACTCCGGCGGTCCCGGCGTATATCGCGCATCGCGATTGGAAAAAACTGTAGCGGCGCTCTCCGAGCGCCGAAAAACAAGGAGGGCGCTTTTCTCCAAACACCCCTCAGTCCAATTCAGGTTCGACCTTCAGAGACCGCCGCTAAAGAAGTGAGTCGGATTCATAGCTCAATTTGCCATTCACGATGCGCGCTGCAGATGTGAATGGATGCACCTCGATTTTATTTGCGTCGAGAACATGCTTTATCTCGATGCCCCGCGCTTTGAGGAAATCGGAAATGAGAGCGCGATGACAACGCCACCAGACTGCTTCCGCGCACATGATTGCTGTCGACCCGGCTTCGCTAGCGAGAGAGAGAAGGCGCTCGACGCCTTTGTGGAATTGCTCTGTCTCCATGTAATCGGCATAGCCGCGAAATGACATGTTGCGCCACGCGGTATTGCGCGAGTCGCCCTTCGCTTTTCGTCTTCCGCCCAGCTCAGGTAAATGTTCGTAGCGAATTCCGCGCGCACTCAAGGATTCCACCAGTGCTTCCTTGTTGAACTGCTGATAGCGCTTCGAGCCGGGCCAGGATCGTACATCGGCAAGCAACTTGATGCCGCTTTCTTCCAGCAACGAAATGAAGATCTCGATGTTGCGAGTCGAGTGGCCAATCGTCCAGATTGTTACCGAAGCCGCGGGCACCGGTTGGTTAATGTGCCGCTTTTGGCGGAGCAATTGTTTCAGTCATCGACTTGAGCATTCGGCCGAGATCGCTGTTAGTCGAGATGACCGCGGTCGTGTCTTTTTCAAACGCGACGCGCATCACGTCGAGGCTGCGAAGAAACGAATAAAGCTCTTGCGCATCGGGAGGGTTGAATGCTGCAGCATAGATGGAAGCCGCCTCCGCGTCGGCCTTCCCTTCGGTCTCCAGCGCATTCTTGGTAGCCGTGGAACTGATTGAGGCCAAATCGCTTTCCTTTTGGCCGCTGATGTTTGCCGCCTCACCGCGGCCTTCGGAACGAAAGCGTGCGGCGATCTGGTGTCGCTCACTCGACATTCGCTCGATGATCTTCTCAGCGACTGCCGGGTTGTACTTGCTGCGTTTGAAACGTTCGTCGAGCAGTTCAATCCCGAAATCGGAAATCTTCTGGCGAGTGCGTTCGGTGATTTGTTTTTCGATCTCTCCGCGACCGAGTTCGATTTCCGGGATCGTGCTGGGCAACAGCGTACCGCTTTTCTCCAGCTCTTCGTCACGCAGCGGCTTTCGTCCTTTGGTGACGCGGATAATCTCGACCAGGTCGTGCGTCGCGACAGCGGTCCGCGTTTCGCTGCCCAAAATGTCGTCCAGGCGCGAGAGCGCACTGCGCTCGTCATTGAGCCGATTGTAGTAGAGAAACGGGTCGCTGATACGCCACCGGGCGAAACAATCGACAATAATGTAGAGCTTGTCCTTGGTCGGGCATTCGGTCGGCGGTCCGTCCCAGGCGAGGATGCGCTTGTCGAACCGGTGCACTTTATCGATAACCGGCAGCTTTACCTTCAATCCCGGGCTTGTGATCGTGCGAACGATTTTACCGAAACGCGTGATGATCACAGTTTCATATTGATGGACAACGAAGAGCAGTGTCCCCCATTTTAGCGCGGTCAAAATGAAAAGAACTCCCAGAATCGACATCAACCGGCTCTGCAAGAAACGCACAATTCCCCAGACGGCCGCGGGTCGCGGTGTGACGTCGATCACATTCATGGCGCAGACCTCGTTTCGCCGGGCCCTTGGAGCGGCAACGTCTGAAGAATGTTCTTCAAGCTGTCATCGACGATGATTTTTTTTGCAAACTGGGCAGAATCGCTTGCATCGCTTCGAGATAAAGACGGCGCCGCGTCACTTCCGGCGCTTTCCGGTACTCGGCAAGCAACAACGAAAATTTTTGCGTTTCGCCCTTTGCCTCGTTAACGCGGCGAAAGGCATACGCTTCGGCCTGTTTCTCGCGCTCCTTCGCCTGGCCGCGCGCGTTCGGCACGGCATCGTTATACACCGCCCAGGCTTGATTAATCGCAGTCTGCTTCTCCTGTTGCGCCTGGTTGACTTCGTTAAAGGCAGCCTGCACGGCTGGCGGCGGCCGCACCGTCGCGAGTTGCACTTGCTGAATCTGAATTCCCAGGTCGTACTGCGAACAAAGGTCGGCCAGACGTTTCAAAGTCGATGATTCAATATCGTGTCGCCCAATCGTGAGCACTTCGTCCACAGTGCGATCGCCGATCACCTCGCGCATCACGCTCTCAGAAAGATCGCGCAACGTTTTCTCCGGTTCACGTGCCCCAAACAGGTACGTTTTCGGATCGGTAATTCGATACTGCACGACCCAAGGCACCAGGGCGGTGTTGAGATCGCCCGTGATCATGGTCTCCGTTTCCGCCGGTTCCACGTCGCCTTGATAAATGTTAGTCGCGTTGGGCGAGGTGAAACCGAACTCGAGTTTCAACAACCGCTGCGTCGGCACCACGTGTATCTCGTCGATGTACGGAATCGCATAGGCGAGTCCGGGATTGACGATGTCGTGGTAAGCGCCAAAGCGTGTCTTCACCCCGACGGAGTTTGCCGGGATCGAGGTGAAACCGAACAACAGCGTCAAGAACGTGAAGACAAGCCCGACACAGGCAATCAAACCAAGAATCAGCCGCACAGGCTTCACTTCGGCATGTGGCGATGCGACCATTTGGGCCATTTAGATCAGTTTTGCCTCAAACGCGCAATCGCGCGCAAGTCTTTCCTTTCAAGCGAAGACGGTTTACTACGCATCACGTTTGATTCGACCCGAAAGCTTTCGGGTCGTTCCTTGACTAGTGGCCTATGCGCTCGAAAACTGGGGCATGAATATGAGAAACATGATCTTGTCAGCAGTAATTGGTCTTGGCACGTTGACAGCAATGGCAGCGGAAGAAACTTCTAGCCAACCGGCGGTTGGACAACCTGCGCCGGATTTCAGTCTGACCACTGGCGACGGCTCGCAAGAGAGTTTGAAGGATTTCAAGGGCAAATGGGTAGTGCTGTATTTTTATCCGAAAGATTTTACGAGTGGTTGCACGATGGAGGCGCGCAATTTCCAGCGTGATCTGGCGAAGTACGCGGGCGCCGACGCGGTCATTCTAGGCGTAAGCGTGGATACAGCGCAGTCGCACAAAGACTTTTGCGCGAAGGAAGGACTCAATTTCAAATTACTGGCCGATCCTGACGCGAAGGTCTCGAACGAGTACGGTTCAGTGATGGATTACAAAGGAAGCAAACTCGCCGCGCGCAACACGTTCATCATTAATCCGAAAGGCGAAATCGCCAAGGTGTATACCGGCGTCAAACCCGCCGACCACAGCGAACAAGTTCTGAGAGATTTAGTCGATTTAAAAAAGAGTTAGCTAAACTGGTACAATGGCAGCTCAAAGAAAATCGATCGATTGCAGGGATTATCCCAGCGAGAAAAATTGCTCGCTGAAAATTTCCGGCACCGCAGAAGAAGTGCTTGATGCAGCGGTGCAACACGCCGTCTCGGCGCATGGGCATCAAAACACGGCGGATTTGCGCGATCAGATCAAGTCAATGCTCAAAGATTCGAACGATTAGGAGTCGCTGCAGAGACGGATTATATGGTTGAAGCGAATTCGTTTCCCTGAGAAAAAGCTTCTTCTAGGCGGCTTCGCCGGTCTCGCAGCCGCAATCATTGGTGCGATTGTTTGGGCCGCCTTAACTGTCACGACTAAGTATCAAATCGGATGGATGGCCGTAGGAGTAGGCGCACTTGTCGGCTTCGCTTTGAGAATCGGAAATGGCGGAAAAACGTTTGGGATTCTGGGGGCATTTCTAGCACTCTTCGGTTGCGTCCTCGGAAATTATTTTTTGCTGATCGCCGTTGCGTCAGCCCAGGAACACCTCGGTTTTTTCACAATGCTGAACAATGCCGATTCAACGAAGGTAGTCAGCGCTCTGTGGGACGACTTCTTGTCGGTCAGTATACTTTTTTACGCAATTGCGGTTTACGAAGGCTACAAGTTCTCAGTCTTCCGGCCTTCGAATGTCGCCTTAGAGCCCGACAGACAGTCGCGATAAAATCAGCCGGAAGCTCGCGAGCAAGTCCAATCAATGCTGAACGACGAGCGTGAGTAAGCTGCAGAGGTTCGTAATCTAAAGCGCGCTCGGATGACGAGGCGAGTCGGCGTCGTATCAAACGGCTGAAGACTTGTGATTGTTTGTCGAATCTGGTTTTTGGTCGCAATCGGAATTGTATATTTGGTCGTGATGTTCCTCGGTCACCTGCCAGACCATCTGATTTTATTTCCAACGAGGGCACCGATCGATCCTGGCAGCGCGGTTCGCAGAACGGCTCCGTTTCAGGACGGCGAGTTGGGAGTTTGGAGCGCAAAATCGCGGCGAGCGCAACAACAGGGCCGCGCAGATGTTTTCATTTTGCGTTTTTACGGTAACGCGGATCGCGCTGATCGATGGGCGGCAGTCGAAGCCGAGATGTGGAGCGATCGCGCCGTTGAAATCTGGGGAATGAATTATCCCGGATTCGGCGGCAGCGCGGGACCGGCGCGACTATCGCGGATTGGGCCGGCAGCGCTTGCGACCTTTGATGAACTAAGACGTCATGCAGACGATCGACCAATTGTGCCTTTCGGAGCAAGCATCGGCGCAACCGCTGCGCTTCACGTGGCTGCGCAGCGTCCGGTCGCGGGACTGATTTTGCATAATCCACCGCCGCTGCGTGAAATGATTCTTCGTCAGTTTGGATGGTGGAACCTGTGGCTGCTGGCTGGTCCTGTGGCGTTACAGATTCCGCGGGATCTCGACAGCATTGAAAATGCGAAAGCGATTCATGCGCCGGCGATCTTCTTGCTGGCAGAGAAAGATGAAGTAGTCGCACCTCGTTATCACCGGCTCGTGGTCGATGCTTACGCTGGCGAGCAGCGTGTAATCTCACTGCGCGGCGCTTACCATAATGATCCGATCCAAGGCGCGGCGCTGGCAGATTTAAATGACGCGCTGAGTTGGTTGCTGGCGACAGGAAATTCGCGTCCCGCACCATAGTCGCGTTCCCGGAGCATTCCGCAGTTGCGGGGAGCCTGTAATTGCCGCCATCCCTGCCCACTGGCGGCTTGCGCTCCCAGCACGCAGATGCGCGAAAGTCCGATTTTGCCACTCGATTTTCGGATTCGAGCCACTTTAACTTGAGCGCGCCATGCAGAACGCACAAAATCAAATGAGCAGTTTCGAATTTATTGCGGCTCTGATGTCGATCATCGTCGGGTTGGGTGTGACCAACCTGCTCGCGGGAGCCGGACGCGCGTTTTACCGGCGCAGAGAAAACCCGCTCGATGAGGTGCACATTGTCCTCACCATCGCGACCTTGCTGCTACTGGCTCTGCAGTGGTGGGTCACATTCAAGTGGAACACCGAGGTCAACTGGACTTTCGACAAATTCCTGGTGCTGATTGCCTGGACTGTCGCGCTGTACTTGCTCACAGTTTTCCTTTACCCGCCCGACCTGTCGGAAGCGGAAGAACACCAGGGCCGCTTCGAACGAACCCGCTCGGGGTACTACTCCACGTTTATTGCGATGTGTTTGCTCGACCTCGCGCAAACGGCGGTTCATGGCGAACTTTTTCAGCCGATGTGGTACGTGCCATTCGTGGGGCAATATGCGCTACTTGCCGCCGGTGGTCTCATTGCCAGGCGACGCGGTTACGATCGGTTCTTTGCGTGGTACCAACTTGTCACTCTGCCAGTGTGGGGCATTGGTGGTCAGAAGAGTCCTGGTGGGAGATGCGATGACACCTGACCGAAGGCTTCTTTACTCGCGAGCCGTTGGCCACTGCGTCTCAGCTCTTGATTGCTACCCATTCATTGCGCGCTCGAGAATCAGCGACTGCTTGCACGACACGCATGTATCGAAGACCGTCTTCGAACGTAGGATGGGGACGCACTCGGCCCTTTGACTTTACCGCCGCCAGAAAATCTTCTTCCACGCGCCATTCGCCTTCCAATTCTGGCGGGAGATCGATCACGTGCAGCGCGCGATCGCCGAGCTTTCCCGCTTGCACGACGTCGGAAGTGAAATCGTAGGTGAGCGTGCCGGCACTGCCGTAGATTTCCAGCCGATCTCCCGCCGCTAACGCATCGATTCCACTGAACTCCAGCACGCCTTCCGCGCCATTTTCGAAACTGCAGAGAACGGTGAGCAAATCAGGAATCATCACTTCGTAGACGTCGTGAACGGGATAAATAATTTTCCCGCGCGCAAAGACACCGGTCATCTCACCGAGCCAGCGTTGCAATACCTCCACGTAAATTCCTAGAGTCAGAGTGTTGAGCCCGCTAATCTCAATCTTTTGCCGCCAATGCGCCGGGGCGTCCGGATCCAAATAATTACTCGTGAAACTTTGCAGCCGCACATGATGCGGTTGTCCGATATAATTTTCCGCCAAGATCTTTTTAACGAGCAAATCGGCGCGTATGCCGAAGGGCGGTGGGCAAAGCATTGTCACCAGCTCGGGATAACGCTTTGATGCAGCCAACATTTCCTCGGCTTCAGCAAAATCCATCGACATGCGCGCCTGACAAAAAACGTGGTTACCCGCCTCAAGCGCGGAGATTGTCACCGCCGAATGCATGTAAGGCGGTGTGCCGATCCAGACAACGTCGATGTCCGGCAGCGCCACCAACTCAGGCCAATTTTTTATGGGCGTCGCATCCGGCACATTTTCACGACAAAAATTTTCCGAGCTCTCGTATGTCGAATTAGAGACGGCGACAATCTCGACTTCCGGATTCTTTTGGAGAGCGGGCAAATGGCGGGTGCGAACAATGTTGCCCGCTCCCACAATGCCGATCCGCAATTTGTGATTACTTTTTTGCATTGGCTTAGGTGCGATTCCGATCTTGCAAACTCGATTGGCTATTTGTGCGAGCTAACTTTGACCGCGATGAGCGATGGCGCGTTCAACCAACCACTCATCGATTTAGACTGATGTTCTTTCGCACTTCGATCGACTTGACGCGCTGGCTTCCGCACGTCAGCTTACGCGGCCTTGTTGGGCTCAGATATGTCAAGAATTTGCGATATTACAGGATCGAAAGCCGTCCGTGGCAGCGTTATTCATCGGCGTGGTTTGGCCAAGAAAAAAGGTGGCGTAGGCCGGCACGTGACGAAAATGGTGCCGCGCATTTTCGCGCCAAATTTGCGTCGCCAGCGGATTTGGGTGCCGGAGCTGAAGAAATTTGTGCGCGTCCGCGTCACCGCGCGCGGTCTTAAGACGATCAACAAACATGGCGCTTACAAGGCGCTTAAAAAGTCTGGGGCCATCTAGGACGGCCGGTCTCCGCGAAGTTCGCTGAAACAATCAGCGTCTGACGCGGGCGCATTGGATTAGCGACCAGCCTACTGGCGATGCAACTAACTCTTCTTAAATCGAAGATTCATCGCGCCACCGTCACAGGGGCGAGTCTCGATTACGATGGGAGCCTGACCGTCTCCGCCGATCTGGCTGAGCTGGTCGGCCTCGTTCCCTATGAAAGAATTCTCGTTGGCAACCTGAATAACGGCGAGCGGTTCGAGACGTACGCGATTTATGGCGAAGCACGCCGAGGGATCATAGAATTAAACGGCGCTACCGCGCATCTTGGAAAAATTGGCGACCGTCTTACGATCATGAGTTTCGCGCGCTATTCGCTGGAGGAAGCGGCGCTTCATACGCCACGCATCGCTGTATTGAACGAAGAAATGAAATCCTTCGCTACGAAGGCTGTAGGAAATCGGCGTTTAATGTTGTCGCCAAATAAGCTGTAGAGGCGCTTCCGTCCGGAACTGCTCGACTGGCTCGGCGCTTGACCCAGTCGAAAAGCTCGTGGCAGGCTCGGCCGCTGCTACAGTTTTCTGTGGGCTAACCTTAGCCCGAGGCAGATCAAGAGAGCCGTCGTTGAACTCGATCACGTAACCCTCGTTGATCAGCCAACGCAGGTCGGACGCAAGCGCCAGTCGGCGTGGCTCTGCATGTTCGGGCGCGATATCGCCAATCAAGCTTTCGAAAAATTGTTTGCGATTAATTCCTGGCGTCGCTGCCAGTGCTTCAAGAATCGCATTCACAGACGAAGACACGCCCGCCTGTTCATGAACAAACGCGCGTACCCGGATTGGCGAGACAAACAACATGCCGCGGCGATGGCGAAAAACGTGCAGTCCGTTTTCTCGAAACCGGCTGGCTAACTCCTGCATCATGCGCGAAGGCGAGCGGCTTTCCCGCGCCCAAGCCTCCTCGATGGCCTGGCTTAGCCTCCGATCCGGCAAACGCCGGCTCATCGCCCCGCTGATCGTAACCTCGGCCACGCTGCGGATCGATTGCGGCAAATAATGCGATCGAAAATGCCGTTCCGCTTCGAGCGTAGAAGAAAACGTCACAGGAGTTTCTTCGTGTAATGTTGTATAGGTCGTCACTCGTCGGACTTCTTCTTTCCAGCGCTCGATTAACGCGGCATCGCTTACAATCTCGATTTCCCGCTGATAATCGGGAAAACTCATCCGACGTCTGAAACGTTGCTCGTACAGAGTGCGCAGCTGCGGTTGGTAATTGTGATAGTTAGTCGGGCCAAGGAGGGTTCCGCTCAATCGGCATCGCGCCACATTCGAGAAATTTCCCTTGATTGGATCGGTCTCCACAACCTCGATTTGATAGAAATCGCGGTGAGCGAATCGGAATGCGTTTTGATCAAGGAATTCTCTGTCCAAAGAGACCGTGCCGTTGTCGCCAAGCTGATAAAGCGGCGGTTCCCCCTTTGTCGTGAGGCGAACCTCGTACCCGACCGGTTTATCCAGGAACAGACGCGCCAGCGCAAAAAGCGAATACGCAACTGAGCCGGACTTGATCTGTGTCGCGACATTTTCGAACGCAACTGCGTATGGCAGGAAACCAACGGTAACCGGCGGCGTTCGCGTAGCAGGAACCTGCCGATTTGGCAAGCGGCGATCTTTGGTCCCGTGCGCACGACGGGCAATACTGCCCGCTCTGTTTCGCCCTGCCACGCAATGGCGTTTGTCTCCGTTGGGTCTTGGATGTTCGAAGTTGGGCGTTCGGCGTTTTGGTCTACTGCGTGGTGGACCATGCCCCACTTTTTGCCCGCCGCTCTCTTCTTCTCCCGTGTAAGCCGCATAGCTTCTCGGCTCAGCAGGTTCTTTCACCCACGCAGGCAGCAACTTCAGATCAAGAAGATCGATAGTCTCGACAGTAGACGAGGACATCGCTTGCATGTAACTCGGATGGCAACGGAAGCAAATGTTAAGAATCGCTGACACGCACCGCACGCCCGCGGGCCGCCGTGACGACCCATTACAGCGCGATCTCGTTAGCGTTCCTGAAAATGATTGACAACCTGTTTAATTCATTTACTTGCCATCCTGTGCCCGGACGGCTGTAAGCTTTTCCCCGCGCGACTAACACAAACTGAACAAATTTTATGGCGGAAAAATCGATCGAAGAAAAGGTCAAGGACATCATCGTCGAGCAACTCGGCGTAAACCCGGAGCAGGTCACGCCGCAGGCGTCTTTCATCGAGGATTTGGGCGCAGACTCGCTGGACATCGTCGAACTGGTGATGGCCTTTGAAGAAGAGTTTGGGGTTGAAGTGCCGGACGAAGACGCGGAGAAATTGCAGACGGTCGGCGACGTCATCAAATACATCGAGGACAAATCGTCCAAACAGTAGCGCATTCTCGAACGCCTTCGGGGTTCGGGGAGCTTTTTTAGTATAAATCAGGCGTTCGCCGCGGCGAACGCCCTTTACAATGCGCACGGTTCGGAAGCGCATCGCTGCGTGGTTGCGAAGCCCTGCAACGCGTTCACACTAGACGACGTGGAGAT
>CATPBS010000183.1 GCA_955652715.1 uncultured Candidatus Udaeobacter sp. | reverse complement strand
GATTTTGCCGAACGACATGCTCGTGCGACCGCGGTCGTCGCGCATTTTTTACGCTGGCAAATTTTTTTCTTATCCGCTGAAGCCGTTTGAAGCGCTGCTGAAGCTGGGCGTGTTCAAATCAACTCTGTGCCTGCTTTCCTGGTTAAAAGCGCGTCTCTTTCCTCTGCGGAACCCACGCAATTTCGAAGAGTGGGTGAGCAACCAATTCGGAAAACGGCTCTTCAGCACATTCTTCAAAAGCTACACCGAAAAAGTTTGGGGGATGAACTGCAAAGAAATCTCCGCCGACTGGGCCGCGCAACGGATCAGAGGACTTTCGCTGGGCAGCGCGATCAAGAACGCGCTCATTCCGCAGCGGTACAACGGGGACCGTAGTAAGATCATCAAGACGCTCATCAATTCGTTTCGATATCCGCGGCGAGGTCCAGGAATGATGTGGGAAGCTTGCGCTGAAAAAGTGCGGGTGATGGGCGGTAAGGTGGAGATGGGCTGCAGAGTAACGCGCTGTTCTTACGACGAAACGTCCGGCAGCTGGACAGTTGAATACAAAAATCAACACGGCGGATCGCAGACGATTGAAGCAGAACACATCATTTCATCTGCGCCGATGCGCGAACTGGTTCGCGGTTTATCGCCGGCGGTGAGTGAGCGAACGAAACGCGCAGCCGAAAGCCTCAAGTATCGCGACTTTCTCACCGTGATGTTGATCTTGAAAGACCGGCACATGTTCGATGACAACTGGATCTACATTCATGATCCGAGCGTGAAGGTTGGGCGTGTCCAAAACTTCCGGTCCTGGTCACCGGAGATGGTCCCCGAGCCTGACAAGGTCTGTTACGGTCTCGAGTATTTCTGCTTTGAACACGACGGTCTTTGGGATTCGAGTGACGGCGAGCTAATTGAGCTCGCCCGGCGCGAGCTAATTCAGATCGGTCTGGCCGAAGAAGGCGATCTTGTGGATGGCTGCGTCGTTCGCCAGAGAAAAGCGTATCCGGTTTACGATGACGACTACGCGCGGCACGTCGCAACGATCCGTCAGGAATTGGAGACGCGTTATCCGAACCTGCACCTCGTCGGGCGTAACGGCATGCACAAATACAACAATCAGGACCACGCCATGATGACGGCGATGCTGTGCGTCGAAAACATTCTGGCCGACGCGAAGCTTTACGATCTCTGGCAGGTCAACAGCGACGCCGAATACCACGAACAAGGTCCCGCGGCGACCGAAGAAACAACCGGCACCGCGCTACGCCTCGTCCCGACTCGCGTGGTTGCTGCACCCGAGCTCGCGCCGGAGGCTTAGCGTCTGCAGCGTTTTAAGGTCGAATTTCGACTGTCGTTCCATCCGGGGTGATCCGCCAAAGCTCTTCGATCTCTTCGTCAGTTACTGCAACGCAACCGGCGGTCCAATCATTCAAACGGTGGAACGCTCCCATCCAGCCTAGCCCGTTTCGGATTCCATGAATCATGATGTCGAATCCGGCTGAGGCACCGCGGTCCGCAGCTCGCGTCTTATCCTCATCGGACGGATAAGAGACGTGTAGAGCGAGGTGAAAGGTGCTCTGAGGATTACGACCGTCGATTTTGTAAATGCCTTCGGGTGTCTTGTTATCTCCTTCCTCCTGTTTTGCACCGACAGGATTCGCGCCCGAGGGCGACACGATAGGTCTTCAGTTTTTTGCCGTTCGTGAAGACCGACAACGTCCGGGCTGATTTTTCAATAAGGATCCGGTCGATCGTTGCTCTTGTCGGCAGTCGATTCCAAACCTGATGAGCGCACACGTAAGTAAAAAAGACGAGTGCAAGTGCCGTGATAACCACGACAAATGTTCTGCGCGTCATATATCGGTGGCTGACACTCTTGTCATTCCGACCGAAATCGAGGAATCTTACGCCCGATCGTTCGGAAATTCTTCTACCGGCGGGCAGGAGCAGAAGAGATTGCGGTCGCCGTACACGTTGTCGACGCGCGCGACGGCGGGCCAGAATTTGTATTCGCGCGTCCACGGCGCGGGGAAAGCTGCTTGTTCACGCGAGTAAGGTCGATCCCATTTATCGGAAGCGATCTGCCGCGCAGTGTGCGGCGCGTTTTTGAGCAAGTTATTTTGTCGATCTTGTGTTCCAGTGGCGATCGCCTCGATTTCCGCATGGATCGAGATCATCGCATCGCAGAAACGGTCAAGCTCGTGTTTCGGTTCGCTCTCAGTTGGCTCGATCATCATTGTCCCGGCGACGGGGAATGAAATTGTCGGCGCGTGAAATCCGTAATCCATCAAGCGCTTTGCTGCGTCTTCGACTTCGATGCCCGCACTTTTCCACTGGCGAAGATCGATAATGCATTCGTGCGCAACGAGGCCGTGTTTGCCTTTGAAAAGGACTGGAAAGTACGGGTCTAGCCGTTTGGCGATGTAATTAGCATTTAGAATCGCGACCTCGCTCGCGCGCTTCAACCCCTGTGCGCCCATCATGCGGATGTACATCCATGTGATTGTCAGGATGCTCGCGCTGCCGTACGGTGCGGCGGCGACATTACCTACTTTCCCGCTGCCGGAACGATAGTTTGATCCATTGGCGTGGGGCGGCCGTTTCCCGCGCTCACCTTCTCCAAAAAGGATTTTGCCCGTTGTGGAATCGACAATGAATTCGCGCGGAAGATACGGCGCCAGATGCTTGGCCACGCCAATCGGGCCCACGCCCGGGCCGCCGCCGCCGTGTGGGATGCAAAACGTTTTGTGCAAATTCAAATGACAAACGTCGGCGCCGTAGTCGCCGGGGCGGCAGAGACCTACCTGCGCATTCATGTTCGCGCCGTCCATGTAAACCTGACCGCCGTGCGCGTGCACGATCTCGCAAATTTCGCGAATGGTCGGTTCGAACACGCCGTGTGTGGAAGGATACGTCACCATTAGCGCCGCGAGATCGCGCGCGTGCTGGTCTGCTTTGGCGCGCAGATCGGCAAGATCGATGTCTCCATCTTTCAAACAGGCGACCGAGACAACCTTGAACCCGGCCATCGCCGCGCTGGCCGGATTGGTTCCGTGCGCCGAAGTCGGGATGAGACAGACGTTGCGATGCGCTTCACCGCGCGACGCGTGATACTCGCGGATTGCGAGCAGCCCCGCGAATTCGCCCTGCGATCCGGCGTTGGGTTGCAATGAAATCGCGGCGAACCCGGTGATTTCGGCAAGCCATTCCTCGAGCTGCTTGCAAATTTCCATATAGCCTGCTGTTTGTTCGGCGGGCGCGAACGGATGCAGCTTGGAAATTTCGGGCCACGAGATCGGAAACATTTCCGCGGTGGCGTTGAGTTTCATCGTGCATGAGCCGAGCGGGATCATGGACGTGGTCAGTGAAAGGTCGCGTGATTCGAGCTTCTTGAGATACCGCAGCATTTCTGTCTCGGTGTCGTGCGTGTTGAAGATCGGGTGAGTGAGAAACTGGGAATTGCGGATTGCGGATTGCGGAATGCGGATT
>CATPBS010000182.1 GCA_955652715.1 uncultured Candidatus Udaeobacter sp. | reverse complement strand
GCTAAGGCGTTCACCGATCTCGCTCGAAGCGCTGCCGGTTTCCACATCGCGCCCCGGACACGACAGATATTTGGAAAGCTGCGCCCGGTTCTAGTCGGGTGGCTTGCGAAGGCCGCTGATCCCGATGCAACCCTGAATCAATTCGTTCGGTTCGTGGAAGCTTATGGTTTGCGCAGCTTGCTGTTTGAGCTGCTGGTCGCAAACCCTCGCTTGCTCGAATTAGTCTTGAAGACTTTGGATGCCAGCCGCTTTGCTGGCGACCTTTTGATTCGCCGGCCGCACCTTCTGGAAGACATCACCCGAGACCCGGCGTTTCATCAAGCGCGGTCAGTAGCGGAGAATTTACGGCGGCTCGAATTGTTGGGCGCGAATGCAAACGATCTCGATCCGATTCGCGCCTACCGGCAGCGGCAACTGTTGCGCATCATTCTGCGCGAGGTTCTGGGGCTTGCGAGCCCGGGTGCGACCTTCTCCGAGCTTTCGGATGTGGCCGAAGCCTGTCTGGTTTTTACAGCCAGACTCCTGGGCAACGACCAATTAACCATCATCGCGCTCGGTAAATTTGGCGGCCGCGAGCTCAGCTACGGCGCGGACTTGGACGTTTTGTTCGTCGGCGACGACAATCGCACGACGCAAAACTTCGTGATTGCCGTGACGCAGCCAACTGCCGAGGGAAACATTTGGCCGCTGGATGCGAGATTGCGTCCCGAAGGCGAAAAAGGCCCGCTCGTTTGTTCGCTTGAAACTTATCAATGGTATTATACAAACCGAGCGCGGCCGTGGGAGTTACAGGCGCTGACTCGCGCACGTGCCGTTACTGGCCCGTTGCAAAATGAATTCATGGAGCTTGCAAAACGCGTGTGGCCTCGCGCCGGCCAGCACGCTGATCTCCTGTTACGAATTGATGTTATGCTCGAGCGCATTCGGCGCGAGCGAGGAACCGGGTCGGATTTCCTCGGTCTAAAGACCGGACGCGGCGGACTTATAGAGGCCGAATTTCTCGTCCAAGCGTTGCAGATGCGACAAAATATATGGGAGCAGAATCTGGAGCGGGCGATTGATCGACTGCACCAGCACGGACACATGAATGATTGCGAAGTTGCCGAACTTAAAAGCGCATACGGGCTACTCCGCCGCTGTGAACTTGTATTACGACGTTATGAGAACCGAAGCGTTTCAACCCTTCCGAACGATCCAGACGAACAACGCAAGTTTGCCGTTCGCCTTGGCTACCACGAACTTGAGGCTTTTCGCCGCGATTATGTCAATGCTCGCGACACGATTCACTCGCTTTACGAACGCCACATTACGGAGGCTTCACCGCTGCGACAATCAACGTCCGCCCAAGCAGTAGATTCGGCGAATTGATCGCTCGAACAGCCCAAACATTCCTTTCGTCGAGCGTTCCGTAGGTGTTCTTGTCGCGGCGATAAACGATCCAGTTGGCGGCGCGAACAGGGCCGATAAGGAGCGGAAAAATCAGAAGAGACCGACGTTGATACTTGTCGATTGTCACTTTCAACTCGCGGAATCCGGCGCTCAGAAGAGCGTGTGACAGATAAAACCAGCTCACAGGATTAATGTGTCCACGTGTGCTGTGAACATCGGATTCATCAGGCGCGAGAGGGCCAAACAAGTTGTAAAAGCCAGACGACAGATAGCGCAAACGGGAGCGCAGATTTAGAATGTTTGGGGTGGAAAAGACGGCAACGCCGCGGGGCTCGAGGACACGATAAATCTCGCGAACCACCTGGCGGTAGTTTTCAAGATGCTCGATTGTTTCGATGCAGGTTACGAGCGCGAAGCGATTGTCGCCGTACGGAAGCATCTCCCGGTTTAAATCAACGGTGTCAATCTTAAGACCGGGAACCTGGGCCAACTTGTCCGTATAGTCGCATGCAAAGGAGCGGAAGGGGTAATGCGCCCGAACGAGTCCCAATAATTCCCCAGTCCCGCTGCCAACGTCGAGGTGGTCTCCAGTGGCGTGCCTTGGAAAAGCGGCCGCGATTGCGCGAAGCACCGCTTGATGAATTGCAGACGTGCTTAGTTCGGAAATCTCACGCGATCGCCGCTGCGTTCTCCCAAAGATCGTTCGGTAAAACTTTTTAGAGAGCCTTCGAGTGCGCAAAAATCGAGATGAACCGTGTCCGCGCCGTTAAGAGATAATTGCCCGTGAATGGATCAGCCGGGAATGCCCTTGAGCATTTCAGTGTTCGTTGGGAATTTTTTTACAAACATCAAGAGACGCTGAATAGCTTCCTCGGGCTTGTGACCGGCAAGACCGCGCCGGATGAGATTGATTTTCTCCAATTCCCACGGTTGCAACAGCAGCTCCTCGCGGCGTGTACCGGAGAGAAAGATGTCGATCGCCGGATAAATTCTCTGGTCGCTGATTTTTCGGTCGAGCACCATTTCCATGTTTCCGGTGCCTTTAAATTCCTGAAAGATCAGCTCGTCCATGCGGCTGCCCGTTTCAATCAGCGCCGTAGCGACAATTGTGAGAGAACCGGCTTCTTCGGTGTTGCGCGCGGCTGCGAAAATTTTTCGTGGAATTTCCATCGCGCGAGCGTCGATACCGCCGCTCATAGTGCGACCTCCGCCGCCCATGGCATTGTTAAACGCGCGAGCCGTGCGCGTGATGGAGTCGAGCAGGATAAATACATGTTTTCCCGCTTCGACTAAGCGCTTGGCGCGTTCGATGGCCAGCTGCGAAATGCGCGTGTGACTCTTAATGTCGGCATCATTAGAGCTGGCCATCAGCTCCGCTGTTGGATGCGAACGACGAAAATCGGTCACTTCTTCCGGCCGTTCATCGACCAAAAGAATGATCAGGATCATTTCCGGATGATTCTTTGTGACCGCATCGGCGATATGATGCAGGAGCGTGGTTTTGCCTGTGCGTGGCGGCGCGACGATCAGACCGCGCTGGCCCATTCCCAGTGGCGTCATCAAATCCATGATCCGCGTCGTGTAACGGTCCGGCACCGTCTCAAGCTTGATCCGTTTATTGGGGTTGATCGTGGTCAATTCTTCAAATGGACGGAGCCCTTGATATTTCGCCGGCTCTTCGCCATTGATCGTTAGTAGCTTGACTAATTGCGGGCCACGGCTGCCGCGCCGGGTTTCACCGTAAATCCACATGCCATCGCGCAAGGCGAAGCGGCGCACAATTTCAGGCGTGACAAAGATGTCCTGCGGCGTCTGCACAAAATTGCGTTTCGGGTCGCGCAGGAAGCCGAAGCCTTTGCCGGAAATTTCAATGATGCCTTCGCCAAATTCCGGCTCAGTTTGAACTTGTTCGCCGGTCTCGACGGCTTCTCGGCCGCCTGAAGCGGGTTGATCGAGAGTCTCAACACCGACATCCGGACCAGCGACATCAGCGTTTGTCGAAGAAGAATTTGGCGACTCTTCGTTATCATTGCGCCTGAATCGATCGCCGCGGTCGCGGTAACGTCTTCGCGGAAATCGACGGCGCGAGCGATGCTGGCGTTGCTCCGGCGTAGCGGACTCAGTTTCCAGCGGCACAGGCTGGTTCTTATTTTCTTCGTTCATAGGGTAGATTGTTCGCTACAGTGGGGGCAGCGCCTTAACACGCTCGCCTGCAAGCAAATACTTTTTTAAGCCGGCAACTTGGCCAGCAATTCGTCGGGAATATCTAGATTTGAATAGACGTTTTGCACGTCGTCGTCCTCTTCGAGCGCATCATATAATCGGAGCACTTGCCGCGCCACGGTCTCGTCCCTGACCGCGACTGTAGTATCGGGAATAAACGTAAATTTTTGCCCATCGGTAGTGACGCCTGCTTTCTTGAGCGTCTCAGCTACGGCGTCGAGCTGATCGTGGGAAGTGGTAATAACATACTGATCCTCTTCGGTTGTCAACTCCTCCGCGCCGGATTCCAAAGCGATCTCGAGTAGACGATCCTCGTCAATGCTCGACCGCGGAACGGTGATCTGGCCTTTCCTGTGGAACATGTACGACACACTCCCGCTCGCTGCGAGGTTGCCGCTGTTCTGAGTGAAAATTCTGCGAATCTCCGCCCCTGTGCGATTTTTGTTGTCGGTAGCAGTCTCGACAATGAACGCTACGCCTCCGGGCGCGTAGCCTTCGTAAACGATCTCGTCGAATTGTTCGCCGTCCCTGCCCTCGCCCGTGCCGCGTTTGATTGCCCGCTCGATGTTATCGCTGGGCATGCTTTGCGCTCGCGCGGCCTGGATCGCGCTGCGCAGACGCGGGTTGCCGCTCGGATCCCCTCCGCCAGTTTTTGCCGCGATGGTAATCACCTTCGACAATTTGCTGAAGATCTTGCCGCGTTTCGCGTCGATCGCGCCCTTAAACCGCTTGACCTTCGACCACTTACTATGTCCCGACATACGCGCGGATTCTGTGCAATTGCTGATTGAAAAGCTGCGAATTTCCGAACAACACCCCGTCGAGAGAATGGCTGGCGAGGAGAAATTGCTGCGCTTACTCAAGCGCAAGAGGCGCGCTTTGTCAATCGTGCGCGCTTTTCTGCTGAGCACGCGCGACGAATTAGTTGAGACGGTAATTCCGGTTCTGAAATTGGGCTGCCTCAACGGATGCCGGTATCGATATCCATATCGACACGGACAGTCTGGTTTGAAACAATTGTGAATAGCTGTGGTTTCGCCCGCACGTGGCCCTTAGGCGGTCGTCCTTGCACATCTAGAATGTAATCGCCAGGTGGCAGTGCGACACGATACTTTCCATTCTCGTCCGCCGTTACACGCGCGATTTCTTTTTTTCCGTCACGGCTCAAGATGATCAGCGGATACTCGGCGTAATTCTCCGCTGTGATTTTAGATGGCGTTTCATCCGCAAGCTCGACTTCCTTGGGCGAAATAATTCTCAAGTGTCCCTCCACGAAGCCCGGCGGCGAAGCATTGATCGATGCAGTGCCGGCAAGCAATAACGAAACGCAGGCGGGAATCAGATACTGTGGAAACGGCGACATGATCGCAAAAAAATGGGCGGGATAGATTCTCACTATCCCGCCCAATATTAATCCAACTTTACGGCAGTGTCAGTTTCCAGGCGCTGCGCCCGTGCGTCGCCGCGTATAGGACTCGCGCACTCGGCACGATCGTGAGACCCGCAACCTCCACCATGGGAAGTCCGGTGCCAGCCGTTGCCCAACTGGTCGAGCCACTTGCCAGAATCATCACACCGAAGTCATTTGAGACGTAGAGATCGCCGTTCGAATCACGAACGATGTCTGTCGCAGGAAAATCCGGAAACGGGGTCCCGCCCGGATTATCGAGGGACGTCCACGTTGCATCATTCGCTCCCTGGTTGTACGTCACTTCAAACACATGGCCCGGTAATGTCGGCGTGTTGAAGTTGTAGCCCGAGTACGAGATCCATGCGTGATTTGAGTTCGACGGATCCACGAAGATCCCGCTGACGAAGCGGCCGGGATCAGCAGTTGCGGATGGCAGCGTGTCTAGCCGCGTGTAGGTCACGGATCCAGCAGCTGCATCTGCGTTCTTTGAGATGAACACGCGTCCGGTCGTGGTCGCGGCCCAGAGCGTCCCTGTGTCGCTCGGAGCCCGCTCGACCGCCGCGACGTTACCACCCGTTCGGTCAGCCCCATAGAAAACCCCAGTTAGCCTACTTGGGCTCGACGGACCGATCGGTCCGCCGAGAATGACGAAATCACCGCAGCCGGGCTGGTTTCCGGGCGTGGTGAATTCCGGGCAGTTGGCTTCGAGATACGCTTGATTGCCGCCCCAATCTTGAGTGCGCCAAATACCACGCAGGCCGACGAAGATCGTACCCGAAACGACTGGATCAGCAATAATTGGTTTGTAGAACAGCGACGTATCTTGGAACAGCGGTGCAGAGATTACGACCCATTTGCTCGGATCGCCATTCTGAAAGTTCGCGTCGGTGTATCGCGAGAAGAAGGTGTTGAACCGATGGGCCGAGTTGCCAACATCAAAGCCAGACTGACCGCCGTCGCCGTAGATTATCTGCGGCCACACGACGGACGAGCCGTACGTCTCGAAAGTGCCGTTGTCTTGATTGCCGCCCTGCAAATGCTTGGGGTTGTCGGGAGCAACCGAAAGGCTCTGGAATTGGATGGTCGAAAGTCCCTTGTTAAGATTGAAGAGGTGTGTCGGTACCGCCGATAGCAGTTGCTGACAGAGGGTCAAGTCTCCACCGCTAATCCCGCGGGTGGCGCATTGCGAGGAGATATCAGCAAAGGCGCCACTTGAGCGAGTAACGCCACCGTCCCCGCCAAAGAACGCGACATCCGTGCCAGGGACCTCTACAATCGCGTGCGAGTCCGGATGCTGGCCGTTTGCGGCTGTTGTGTTACCCGTGGCGCAGCACTGACCTGGTGGTAAGGGCTTCGTGGTCGCATCCCACGTCATATCGGTAAACGACGCACCTGCATCAGCCGAGCGGATAAACGCGCGACCATTTGTTGAAAGGCCGTAAGATCCGTAGGAGTAAGAACCACCGAGATAGACCACACCGGGCTTGCCAGGCGGCGAGTAAACTACGTTGTCGTACCAGCACTGACCGTCGCAGTAGTCGATGTTCTGTGACGTGGTCATGTCGGCAAAGACCGCTGCTCCGGCGGCGTCATCAGTACGGTAGAACCGCGCTGCATCTGTCCCGTCATTTCCGACGCCGACGTACATTCGCGTGAATCCGCCCGTGATTGATGTCACTGCGAATTCGGCGCGGTCGGTGTTCGGCGTGACGTCAAGCGCACTCTTGATCTGAGCCCAAGTCACGCCGCCGTCGGTCGAGCGCCAAACGCCGCCGCTACCGGCAACGCCAGTCGGGCCGAATGCGCCCCCGTAGAGTATCTTGTTCGTCGTCCCGTTCCAGCCCGGATCGAGCGCAACGTGGTTGACCCCGCGAATAGTTGCTTTGGGGTTGGTCCCATTGCATGTCCCGGGGCAACCGTCGCCGCCATCCCAGATGAAGCTAAACGTCGCGCCGCCGTCGGTCGATTCGAAGAGGCCGAAAGGCGGCCTCGGCGTCGGCGGATTTGTAGTTCCACCGCCAGTAACGGAGCTCACGCCACGCACTCCCTTTGCAGACGAAACGTAAAGATGGCTCGGATTTGTTGGGTCAACAATGATCGAGCTGATCGAACGACCCAGGAATGCATTGCCCGGCCCGTATGTTCCGTTTGTCCCAACGCCGGGCGAGAAAGTGGTGATGGGACCAATCAACGCAGCCAGCTGCGTCCACGTATTTCCGCCGTCGGTCGATTTCCAGGTGCCAAGACCGGCTTCTGAATCACCAGAAGCATTCGCCTCGCCGGTGCCAGCGTAAAGAGTGTTGCCCGTCGGATCAGTAGGGTCGGCGACGAGTGTTCCGATCGCATTCGTGCCGAAGCTGCTGGAGATGAATTCCCACCTCTGGGAAGGGTTATCGT
>CATPBS010000181.1 GCA_955652715.1 uncultured Candidatus Udaeobacter sp. | reverse complement strand
GAAGGATCGCGAGCGTTATATCGAAACGTACTGGTCGCGTTTTCCGGACGTCTGGGTGCACGGCGATTGGGCCGCAATCGATGACGATGGTCTGTGGTACATTCTGGGACGTTCCGACGATACAATCAAAATTGCTGGCAAACGCGTTGGGCCGGCAGAGGTGGAGTCGGTTCTGGTCGCGCACCCGCAAGTGAGCGAAGCGGCGGCGATCGGCGCGCCGGATTCAATCAAAGGCGAAGCGCTGGTTTGTTTCTGCGTGTTGAAGAAGGACGCAAACGGCGATTCTGCTCTGGCAGCCGAATTGATACAGAGCGTCGCGCGCGATCTCGGCAAAGCGCTCGCCCCGCGCGAGGTGATTTTTGTGGCTGACATTCCAAAAACTCGGAACGCGAAAGTGATGCGCCGCGTTGTGCGCGCCGCGTATCTAGGCGAAAAACTCGGCGACACATCTGCATTGGAAAACCCAGCGTCCCTGGATGACATCAAAGGTGCGGCGGCAGCACAGCGCGCTTAATCTATCTATTCGGCGCGTAGGATTCTGATCCTGTCGGTTACCAAATCGGCTTTGTCGACGAAACCGTGGGTGCGAGTCACGCGTTCGCAAAATATCCACGAAGCTCCGCGCCATTGCGACCGAGCGTCGCGTCCAGGTGCGCATCGCCTACGATGGAATGAAAGTCACTCTGTGATGCCGCAGCGGCTGGCGTAGGTTGAATCATGTCGTTGCGCCTTTTTCTGTGCGGCGACGTGATGACCGGGCGCGGTATTGATCAGGCGCTGCCGCATCCCGTGAATCCGGTTTTGTACGAACCGCATGTGCGCGATGCGCGTGAGTACGTGCAGCTTGCCGAGAAAGCTCACGGGCCGATACCGCGTCCGCTAAGCTTCGATTACGTCTGGGGCGATGCCTCACGAGAACTGGAACATGCCAAGGTCGATTTGCGGATCGTAAACTTGGAGACTGCCATTACATCGGCTGAAACACCGTGGCCCCACAAAAGAATTCATTATCGCATGCATCCGCAGAATGTTGGCTGCCTCTCCGCTGCACGCATCACCGGTTGCGCTTTGGCAAACAATCATGTGTTGGACTGGGGATACCACGGACTATTCGAAACGTTGCAAACATTGGACGGCGCAGGCATAGCGCACTCAGGCGGGGGCAACCATGCAAACGAAGCGATGCAACCCGCAGTCCTCGATACAGCTGCAAAGGGTCGCGTGCTATTGTTTTAGTTTGGATCGGCCACGAGCGGCATTCCGCAAGAGTGGAAAGCCACCAGCCTTTCTCCAGGAGTAAATCTGTTGGATGATCTTTCGGAGGCGACTGCAGCGCGAGTGTGCGATCAAATGCGCGCTCATCAACAACCGGGCGACTTGATCGTTGCGTCAATCCACTGGGGCAGCAATTGGGGCTACGAAATTCCGCGTGAACAGGTCGCGTTTGCCCATCGTTTGATTGAGAAAGGCGTCGGGATCGTGCATGGGCATTCCTCGCATCATGTGAAGGGGATCGAGGTGTTCAGAGGTCGACTCATTCTTTATGGCTGCGGCGATCTCCTAACCGACTACGAAGGAATCAAGGGGTACGAAGTTTTCCGTGGCGATTTGGCGTTGATGTATTTCGTCGAAATTGATTCCGACAGCGGCGAACTGATGAATGCGCGGCTGGTGCCGATGCAAATGCGGCGATTCCAGCTACAGCGCGCATCGGCTGCTGATGCCAAATGGGTCTGCAATCTCCTGAACGAACTCGGCGAGTCGTTTGGCACGGGCGCGCGGCTGGAAAAAGACGGCAGCCTAATGCTTAACTGCCGAAAAGAATGACGAACCCCCGAATAACGACGTTATATGCCGAAGCCGCTGCGGTTTTGTTGTAGCCGGCATCGCTGATGCCGCCCCGAACAGTCCAGCCGGGGTCACCGACCCCGGCTACAGCGGACGCGCTGCGAGAGCGCGCAGGAAGCGCTCGACTTCAGCAGGATCCTTGAGTGAATAAAGCGCTGCAGTGGACTGCGATTGCTCACCGACGAGAATGCCAATGCCACATTGCTCGAGCGCACGGAAGGCATCTTCGTCAGTGCTATCATCCCCGATGTAAACCGGGCGAACCGTCTCGCGGGCCAAGCCCAGCGTTTCCAACAGCCAGAGCGCGGCTTTGCCTTTGTTCCATTCGATGTCGGGCAAGAGTTCGTAAACCTTTTTGCCATCGATCATACGCAGTTCGCGGTGTCGCGCAGCCACTTCGCTCACAGCGCGCTTCACTGTCGCAACGTCACTCTCCTGCACGTTTCGATAGTGTGCGGCGATGGAAAAATGTTTCCGTTCTAACTGCGCCCCCGGAATTCCACCAAGCAATTCGCGTAACTCCTTTTCTGCTGTGTCGAGGTTTGACAGAAAGTCTGTAGCCACTTGCCTGCGCAATCCGCACGGCCCGGCGATATCGAATCCGTGGCTACCCGCGTAGATGATGCTCTCAAGGTCCACGCGGCGGCGAACGTCATCGAGGTCGCGACCGCTGAGTATGGCAACCGGCGCTCGCGCGGCAAGCTCTCGTA
Source organism: uncultured Candidatus Udaeobacter sp. (assembly GCA_955652715.1). Taxonomy (GTDB): domain Bacteria; phylum Verrucomicrobiota; class Verrucomicrobiia; order Chthoniobacterales; family UBA10450; genus Udaeobacter. Next base: position 2,239 of record CATPBS010000181.1, on the reverse strand, counting down.
GCGCTTGTCGCATTGAATCGGAGAGAAACGCGTTCTCTGGATGACTGACAGTGGGTGTAAGCGTGCCGTCGTAGTCAAGAAAAACGGCTATCCGATCGCTGTGCCGAGCGATCTCCCGAACATGCTCGAGCGCCGAGGGAATCATTTCGACTTATCGATTTTAATAAAACAGGTTAAAAGAGTTACAACGTTACAAAGTCAAACCGGTTCCTGACTAACTCCGTTGTAACTTTTTAACCCGTCGGTACATGAATCGCCTGATCGTCGTTTCCAATCGATTGCCATTTGCGCTCGATTCAACTGGGGAAGATTTGTGGACAGTCACGCCTGCTGTCGGCGGATTAGTCTCCGCGATCGAGCCCGTGCTGCGTGAGCGCGGCGGAACGTGGATCGGCTGGCCTGGTACGGCAGGTGAAATTCCAGCGGAACCGCTTGCCAAAGCCACGCGCCACGCCGGTTACAAGGTTGTGCCGGTGGCTCTGAGTGAAACCGAACGCGACGAATTTTACTACGGTTATTCGAACCAGGTTATCTGGCCACTTTTTCACGATTTGCAAAATTTCTGCAACTTCGACCCGACATACTGGCAAGCTTACAAACAAGTTAACGACCGTTACGCGGATGCCATCGCCCGCTGCGCGCAGCCGGATGATTTCATTTGGGTTCACGATTATCACCTCATGTACGTCGCCCAGGCACTGCGCGAGCAGGGCGTGTCTAGAAAACTTTCGGAATTGACGTTTTTCCTGCACATTCCCTTTCCGCCGTATGATATTTTTTCGAAGCTTCCGCAACAACAGCGGCTCCTGCGCGCGCTGCTCCATTTCGATCTGATCGGGTTTCAGACGCGGCGCGATGTCCGCAACTTCATCCAGTGCGTGCGGCGGCTGATGTTAGAGGCAAAAGTTGTTCCTCGCCGCAACCTGCAATTGGTCCGCTTCGAAAAACGCGAAATTCGCGTCGGGCATTTTCCAATCGGGATCGACTTCGACTCATTTGAAAATGGTGCGAGGTCCGACACGGTGGCGCAAAGATCACAGCAGCTGCGCGCAACTTTTCCTGGTTGTCAGTTGATACTTGGTTCGGACCGGCTCGATTACAGCAAGGGAATTCCCGAACGATTGCGCGCATTTCGCACCGCTTTGGAACGTCACCCGGAACTGCGCGGCCGCGTGGTGCTGATCCAAGTCGTCGTGCCGAGCCGGGTACTGATTCCGAGATACCACGAGTTCAAAGATCGCATTGACCGCTTAGTCGGCGATATCAACGGCCGTTTCTCCACCAGCACCTGGTTGCCGGTGCAATATCACTTTCGGAGTCTCGATCGCGACGACCTTCTCGCGCATTATCGCGGGTGCGACATCGCTTTCGTCACGCCGCTCAAAGATGGAATGAATCTCGTAGCCAAGGAATATTGTGCATGCCGCATCGACAACGACGGCGTGCTCATCCTGAGCCAGTTCGCCGGCGCGGCCGAGCAACTCAAGCCGGGCGCGGTGCTGGTTAATCCTTACGATGTCGAGCAATTGGGCGACGCGATTTTGATGGCGTTCCGCATGCGCCAGGCCGAGCGCATTGCGCGCATGAAGCGCATGCGACGCGTGGTGCGCGAGGAGAACGTTTTTTGGTGGGTGGATTCCTTTCTTAAAGCTGGAGCGACCATGGCTGCTAAATCAGCACGAGTCCTTGGCCACCGAAGCGCCAGAATCGCGCGTTAACCGCGAAAAGCTTTTTGAGGAACTACCGCTCACACCTCCTACGCCTGCTCTTGCTGTGGGTCTCTAGAATCGGAATTTGAGCGAGAGAAAGAGTAGGAATAGAAAATCCCATGCCGATCATTGATAACCTGCGAAAAGTTTCAGAGACGGTTTGGGAATTACCCCCGACTTACAAGCAAGGCATGCGCGTGCCGGCGCGGATCATCGCGACTGAAAAGCTGGTCCGCGAGATGGACGAAGCCGTTTACCAGCAGATCAGTAACGTCGCCACTTTGCCAGGCATCACACGCTCCGCGCTTTGCATGCCGGATGGTCATAGCGGTTACGGATTTCCAATCGGCGGGGTCGCAGCGAGGGACGTGCGCGAAGGCGGCGTCATCTCGCCGGGCGGGATCGGGTTCGACATCAACTGCGGGATGCGCCTCGTCACGACAAATCTCACGCTGCACGACGTGAAACCACATTTGAAACAAATTGTCGATCTTCTATTCCAACGCGTGCCGGCGGGCGTTGGCAGTCAT
>CATPBS010000180.1 GCA_955652715.1 uncultured Candidatus Udaeobacter sp. | reverse complement strand
GTTCAGGCTCAGCAGCCGGAGTCGCATCATCCCGCGCGAGCAACGCACGTAAACTCGACGGTGTCACAAACTGCAAACCGAGATGCGAAGAGCCTTTTGCAATCAAGCGCGCCTTAAGATCGTTGGCCTGCCCTCGCGTGGGAACGACCACTAGCGCAGGCAACTCGCGTTGCCACGCTCCGGGTAAAACCTCGTCGAGCCAGGGAGCGATCGCATCGTCCCACGCTTCCTGCGGGGATGGCACAACAAGCAGAACTGGCCGCGATCGTTTCACACGTTACACGATCCTTCCAAGCATCCTTTTGTCCCCCACGCGTCGCGTAACGCCGTCTCGGTCCAGCCGCTCTAGTAAGGGCACCATGACACGGCGGGAACTCCCCAGTGACTGACGCACCTCGCTCACGGTAGTTGGTCCGTTCTTGGAAATGAATTCGGCGATTCTCGCCTTCATGTGCTCGAAATTTTCTCGCAACAAAACTGCGTCTGGACCCACTTCGATCACTTCTCCACTTTCAATCAAAAAGCGGAGAACATGCTGCGCGTCGCGATCTGATCCGATCTCGCGTCGTGGCGGCGGATCGAACGGCTTTTGCGAGAGCGTTTCGCGAATGTTTCTCTCAATTGGTTGAAGTTCCTTCGGCAACACCGGCCGATGAGAAGGCCGCGCTATGGATGAACTTTTACGAACAAAATCGTCCGCGCACAGCTCTGCAATCAGCGCCTCGAAAACATTTTCGGACTGATCGCGTAACGCGGCACGAAGCTCGTTCAAATCAAGACCGAGACGTTCCGGACTCTGTTTATGCGCGTTGTCGATCAACCCGATTGCGTGGCTGCGCAGTCTCTGCCAAAACTCTCCATCCGCCGCAGCTTGTTCGCAGAGGACAATTTCGTTGTCACGTTGCAGCCGCATTAGCGCGTTGGAGATTTCAGCCGCGCTAAAATGCGATTTGTTCAACAGCGTTCTTATCGGCACAAATCCGCGCAGTCCAATTTCAGAACGAACGCAAAGATCAACATTATCGGGAACGGTCGCGCGCATTGACAACAATTCTAGCTGCGCCGCGCCGCGAACATTCGTGCCGTCCGGATCAAGTACGACACCGCCGGCGATAGTGTGTTGTTCCGACGCATCGCGAACGACAAACCGGTCTCCGACGAATGCGAAAATCGGAGATGCAAGCTTCAATCGCGCGGTCTTTTTTTTGCCGGGCTCCAGCGTCTTGGTTTCAACCAAAGTGACGCGCGCTGGCGCTCGCAATGTGCCGTGATGCAGATAGACAGAGCTTCCATTCTTAAGCGGACGAGCGGCCGGTTCTTTGGCGCTAAGTCGCGGCGATCTTTCCATCTGGGCGACAATAGTCGAGCTCGCCACAAGATCGCTATCGGTGATCACGTCACCGCGCTTGATCTGATCGATGGTAACATCGGTCAGATTAAGCGCGGTGCGCATCCCAGGCTGCGCACAGTCTAGTTCGACGCCGTGACTTTGAAGCGAACGGATCCGCGCTGCGAGCTTTTGCGGTTGAACAATGATGCTCTGGCCACGGTGAAATCGACCACCAGTTAACGTTCCAGTGACGACTGTGCCAATTCCTCGCAACGTGAATACGCGATCGACAAACAACCGCGGCTTCCCGAAATCGCGCTGTGGATGGATGTCTGTGAGTTCCGACGCGATCGCCCTCTTTAGATTTTCAATTCCCTCGCCGGTGCGGACAGACGTTGGAACAATCGGCGATGCAGCAAAAGCCGTCCCGCGTAGTTGAATTTGAATTTCGTCAGTGGCGATGTCGATCCTTCCCAAATCGCTTTTCGCGAGTGCAATTACGGCCCGTTGCACTCCGAGGTAATTCAGAATTTGCAAATGCTCTTCCGTTTGCGGCATCCAGCCGTCATCGGCCGCAACGACAAGAAGCGCGAGATCAATCGAGCCGACGCCCGCGATCATGCTGCGGACGAAATCTTCGTGGCCGGGCACATCGACAATGCCTGCGTGAATTTTGTCGCCATTCGGCGCGATCAAATTTAATTCAGCGAACCCCAGATCGATCGTGATCTGTCTTTTTTTTTCCTCCGGCAAGCGATCTGGATCCGTTCCAGTGAGCGCTTTCACCAGCGCACTCTTGCCGTGATCGACGTGGCCCGCCGTGGCGACGATGAAATGATGAGTTGTCACATCCCTTTTTGAAACCACGAAGGACACGAAGCTCGCGAAGGACTACAAGACAAAACGTTTGATCCCATTCCGCAGTTTCGTGACATTGAAATTGATAAGCAGACCAATCGGAATTTTGGCCAGGCGCATGTAGGTAAGGAGCTGTGCCTGATGGATTGGCAGGAGAGTTTCGACGCTCTTGATCTCCACAATCAGATCGCCACTTACGAGCAGATCGATCCGATAGCCGCAATCGAGCAGCATCTCTTTGTAGCGAACTGGCAACGGCACTTCCATCTGGAATGAAATGGCAGAGTGCGAGAGTTCACAGGCCAGGCACTGTCGATACGTGGATTCGAGTAAACCCGGCCCGAGATTGCGGTGCACTTCAATTGCGGCTCCAATCACGTTCCGCGACAACTCATCAAATTGCATCTTCGTTTCCTTCGTGATCTTCGTGGTGATTACGTCTCGCTCGTGCACGCGGCGCGGATGGCGTCCACAACCAGATTGTCCTGTTGCGGGAAAATTGTGCGCAAGTCGAGTTTGAAGCGGCCATTCGCGATATAACCAATGAGCGGAGGCGTTGATTTACGCAGACGGTCGGCAAACTCTGCTAGCGAGCAGTTCCTTGGAACGACCTCGATGGTGACGGACGACATGGTTGATTTTGGCAACGTACCGCCGCCAGCTTTGGCGGCGCTTCGGCCAATGGCGATTTGCAGCCCGGAACACTTCTTAGACAGCTGATCACAGATTGCCGCAGCTCGAGCGCGCAATTCGTCTTCGGGAATTTGCAACAGCGCCAGCGTCGGGATCTTGTTAGTCCACTGATTCAGGTGAAGATCGACTGTCGCTTGCAACGCGGCGAGACAAAGCTTGTCGCAACGCAACGCGCGAAACAGCGGCTCGCGTTTCAGGGAGCCGATCAAACGCTTTTTACCGAGAATGATTCCTGCTTGCGGGCCGCCGAATAACTTGTCGCCGCTAAAGCACACGAGATCGACGCCGCTTTTCAACGCTTCGGCGGGCGTTGGTTCGTGGTCGGCCATTCCAAATTGTTCCGTTGCAACAGTCGCTCCGCTTCCCAAATCTTCGACGAATGGAATCCGGTTCCTGCGTGCCAGCGCGCTGATCTCCTCCGACATGGGAGACTCGACGAAGCCGCTCATAAAAAAATTGCTGCGGTGAACTTTCAGAATCATCGCTGGTTTTGATCCAAGCGCGCGCGCGTAATCATCGAGTGTCGTTTTGTTTGTGGCTCCCACCTCGCGCACCTTTGCCCCCGCTGCTTCGATGATCTCACCGATCCGAAATCCACCGCCGATCTGCACCAGTTCGCCGCGGGAGATGACCACGTCGGTTTTCGTTCTGGTGAAATGTTGAACGATCAGCACTAACGCGGCTGCGCAATTATTGACTACCGTGGCCGCTTCCGCTCCGGAAAGCAGTGCGAGCGCATTCTCGATATAACTGCCGCGCCGGCCGCGTTCGCCTGTTACAAGATCATATTCAAGATTTAAATAACCTGAGCCGATTTCGTTTAGTGCGCGGATGGCTTCGCTCGCTAGCGGTGCGCGTCCAAAATTTGTGTGAATGACGATTCCGGTACCGTTGATGATCGGCTGAAGCCTGCTGGCGCGAAGTTCATCGAGCGACCGGCGGACAAGAGCCACAATTGATTGAAAGTCCGGCACCTGTTTCCCTGCGCGAATCCGCGAAAGCTTGCGGCGGATAAGATCGACAACAACGGGCCGCGGCAAATCAAAATGGCCCAGCGCATCGAGGACCCTGCCGACGGCGGGAATTTGCCGTCGCGCACGTGGCTTTACCCTGTCATGCATATCAATGGACCACGGCGCCGTCGCGGTACGATTTTTCCGATCACCGCAGCTGACGGAGTGCCCGCTTTTCGCAGGACGCTTAACACGTTCTCGAGATTGGCTTCGGCGACGCAAAGCAGTAATCCACCGCTCGTCTGCGCATCGGTTAGAAGAACTCTGCGCGCCTGATCCGTATTGCCCCAATCCGCGACCACGGTTGTGGCATGGAGATTTTGACGACTCCCTTCAGGGACGCAACCCTGCTCAATCAGATCCCCGATTTCCTGGCTGATCATCGGCACGGCAGTGGGATCAATATCGGCGGAGACGCGACTGGCGCGGCACAATGAAACCAAATGCCCGATCAATCCGTAGCCGGTGATATCAGTGGCGGCACGGACAAGGCGAAGCTCGGCGAGTTCAGCGCCAGCGGTATTGATCTTCGACATTAGGGCAACCACGATTTTGAGCAGCGCGCGCGAAGCGATACCGCGTTTGATCGCAGTAGTGGCGATGCCGGTGCCGAGCGGTTTCGTTAACACGAGCAGATCGCCGGGACGCGCATTTGCATTCGTAGTAACACGCCGAACATCGACGATGCCCGTGACGGCGAGCCCATAAATTGGTTCGGGATTCCGAATGGAATGGCCGCCGATAATGACACATCCCACCTCGGCTGCTTTGGCAAGACCGCCGCGCAAAATGGAAGAAACCACTCTTGGTGGAACCAGATCAGCAGGGAAACCAACGATGTTGAGAGCGGTCAACGGCCGACCGCCCATTGCAAAAATGTCGGAAAGCGAGTTCGCTGCGGCGATCTGGCCGTAGGAAAATGGGTCGTCGACGATTGGCGTGAAAAAGTCAACGGTTTGCACGAGGGCGCGATGCCGGTCCAGGCGATACACGCCGGCATCGTCGAAAGTTCTCGAGCTCACGAGCACGTTGCGATCTAGTGACATGGGAAGCTGCGGCAAAACTTGTCGCAGGGCCTGTTGG
>CATPBS010000179.1 GCA_955652715.1 uncultured Candidatus Udaeobacter sp. | reverse complement strand
CACTTCCGTGCATCAGTGAGCGATTCCGTGATCGGGCGTTCGTGGTAAGGGGAGCTTTCTTCATAAGGTGGAAATGGTTAGAAAAGAGTAGTTCTCTTTGCCGTTGCGAATCCGCGGCGCAACATGAAACGGTTCATATTCCAGAGCCGTAGAGTAATCGCCCAATCTAGCACGCCAAGCCGCATTTTTTTCCAACAAAACCACTGCGGACGCATTTGGTCGCGCAAAAAACGCACTCGTCGCAGGAATTTTCCCTGGATGCGGCGGGATGAAACACGCGGCCGCGGTGAACGGCTGGATCCAAAAACTGCTGTATAAGCCTTTACCGAGCTTACTCGTGCTTTCTCGCCCCGGCGTTGAATGCCGAAGCAAGAGCAGGGAGTTCCTGCTGACTAGCGGACAGGGAATGTCGCTAAGCTGCGCAAGCGGAAGCCAAAAATAATCGCGAGGACTCCGAACACGATCGCGTACGACCCAATGAGCCACACAAGAGCGAGAGCACCGGGGATCGGGTTCCACAAAAGCATGACCGCTAAGAGAATTGAAGCCAGACCCATAAGGATGAGAAACCACTCACCTTTGATTTCCCGGCGCAGCTTAATTGCCAGCGCAATCTCCGTTGCGCCGATCATAAGCGCCCATGCCGCGATATAAATGACCAGCGCCAGTGCGGTTACCTGGGGTGCATGGAATGTGAGGAATCCAATGATAATCCCGAGAATTCCGATGATTAGATGGAATCCCCATTCTGGATCGGAAGCACGATACCCAATCGCACCTACAACGCGAACGACGCCGTCAACCAGCACCCAGGCTCCAAAAAAAAGCACCAATAGCGCGACAGTTAGCCCAGGATACGCAAACGCAATAATGCCGAACGCAATTGCAGCAACACCCCTTATCACCGGGACCCACCAATGGCGTTTTAAGGTTTCGATAAGCATTCCTTCGTTTTAAAGATCGGTTTGCGGTGAGGCAAGCCAGTTTTAAAAGATGGCTCTACTCAGGAGCCGACCCTCCGAACCGTCAGGATCAGCCAATGATCAAAGTCCGCACTCTGTGCCGGCTTCGGCAATACTGGAACGAGCTCGAAGGAGAGACGCCAAATACGTATCAACCAAAGGCGCGCTATCAATTCGCGCCAGATTCGAAGGCGTCTGAAGACGCGAAAATATGGCGTAGGCGATCTTGCTCCGCGGCACAGATTTCTCGCCGTAGCCGGCTGGAATGTTGCTCGACCAAAACCGGACGTATTGTCCGTCCGGCCGATTCTCGATTCCGAGAAAAATCGTGGAGTGCCCGTGCTCATTTCTTCCCACCTGGCGCGACCAAAAGATTTTCATGAAGTCACCCGGCTTCGCTTGATCGAAGTTATCGAAGTTCCGGCCCAGCTGCAGTTCGTGAAAAAGACGGGCAGTGCCCGGGCCGTTCGCGTTCCAGCGGCCCCAGATACCTTCGCCATCGCGCTGATCCCGAATGATCAGCTTTTCTAGGGTGGGGTAGTCGAGATGCAGCTCGCCATGCGCCCGCAAAGCCTCGATTGTTCTGATGAACACCAGATATGTTGCGCCCGAGCAGAAACTTGGGCCCGTCGGTAGAATGAAAAATTTGCCGGACTCAAAATGCGCCGAAGATTGAAGGCGAATTTTTGCGAAGCGCGAAACAGAATAATGGCCGCCTTGCGGCATCTGTTTAATCTGCTCGAGAATTAGGGCGTTGTAGTCTTCAGCGACAGATATCCGCGGAGAGAGCCCAACAAGCGCCAGCACAATCCACACGACACGATTTTGCACGGCGCATAAGTAAACGCCGAAACGTCCATCTGGCAACGTTGATTGGTGTGTCTTCTATCGGCGGTCTCCGATCGCTACAATTAGGCGACGCTCAGAGGGGTGCCGGTAGAGTATGGCGTTGGCCTTGATGACCGACGTATGCTAAACGAAACGTATGCTGCGTTTCACGAAAATGAACGGCGCGGGAAACGATTTTATCCTTCTCGATAACAGGGCAGGGGACATCCATCTGGATCGCAGCCAAATTGCGCGCCTCTGCGATCGGCACCGCGGCATTGGTGCTGACGGAATTTTGTTAGTCGAAAAAGCATCGAACCATGCAGACTTTCGCATGCGCTACTTTAATGCCGATGGAGGAGAAGCAGAAATGTGCGGGAATGGCGCCCGCTGCTTTGCCCGCTTTACAAACAAGATTGCTGGAGCGCAGGGCAAAATCTCCTTCGAAACATCTGCGGGCGTGATTTCGGCCGAGTTGGTGGGTGATCTTGTGACGCTGCAGATGACCGAACCGACCGATTTACGGCTAAACATCAAGCTCCCCGTGGCGAATGAAAACAAAACGGTTCACTTCATCAACAGCGGCGTGCCGCACGTGGTGATTCCGGTTCCCCAAATCGACGATATTGATGTGCGGCGGGAGGGTTCCGCAATTCGTCGTCACAAAATGTTTTCGCCAAAGGGTGCAAACGTAAACTTCATCGAGAAACGCGGAGCCAACAAAATTGCTATCCGCACCTACGAACGCGGCGTGGAAGACGAAACGCTCGCATGCGGCACCGGCGTGGTCGCGAGCGCGCTCATCTTCGCCGCTGTCGAAAAAGTGAATGGACCTATTACGATAATTGCGCGCGGCGGAGACGAATTAAAGGTCGGATTTGGAAAGAGCAATAATCAGTTTCGCGACGTCACGCTCACTGGTCCCGCGGAATATGTTTTCGAAGGAACAATCGAAATCTAACTTATCTGTAGCGGCGCTCTCCGAGCGCCGTTCGAGTTGAAGGAGGAGGAAAGTTGCGACGGTCAGAGACCGCCGCTACAAACGAAAATGTTTCGCGGCACGTTTACAGCACTGGTCACGCCATTTCGCAACGGCGGCATTGACGTTACTGCTTTCGAAAAACTTATCGAAACGCAGATCGTTTCCGGGATCACAGGAATTGTCGTGATCGGAACTACCGGCGAATCGCCGACGCTTTCACACGAGGAACGCGAGCAACTAATCCGCCTTGCGGTTGCAACGGCGAACAAACGTTGCCTCGTCCTTGCGGGAACAGGCTCAAATGCTACCGAACACGCGGTGGCCGATACGAAGATGGCCGAGAAACTCGGCGTCGACGGCGCGCTGCTTGTAGCGCCGTATTACAACAAGCCAAGCCAGGAAGGACTTTTCCGTCATTTTAAAACGATCGCCGACGCCACGTCGCTGCCAATCATGCTTTATAACATCCCCGGACGCTGCGGTGTGGACATCAATCCTGAAACTGTGGCGCGTTTGGCAAAGGAGTGTCGCAATATTGTTTCGATCAAAGAAGCGAGCGGCAGTGTGGAGCGTGTCAGCGAATTGCGCCGACATTTACCTGAATCGTTTACAATTTTGAGTGGCGACGACTCACTTACGCTGCCATTCATGGCCGTAGGCGCAGCCGGGGTAGTAAGCGTGGCCTCGAATTTGTTTCCCTCCGAGGTCTGTGCGCTCATCAGCGCCTGTGAATCAGGCGATTTGAAATCAGCGGAAAAATTGCATCGGAAATTGCTGCCATTGTTTAAAGATTTGTTCATCGAGCCAAACCCGGTACCCGTGAAGACGGCCCTCAGCTGGCGCGGCGCGATGTCAGGCGAAGTTCGTTTGCCGTTGTGCGAGATGAGCGAAGAGAATCAGGCGCGTTTACGAAAAACCCTGAAAGAATTCGAGCAAAACAAATGAAGTCGCCCGTGCGCGTGTTGCTCATCGGCACGGCTGGTCGCATGGGGAAAACTCTTCGCGATCTTGCCACGAAGGATTCGAAAATCGACATCGTCGCGCAATGCGAACTGGGCGATGCAATCGAGCCAGCGATGAAAAATTGCGATGTGGCGATCGATTTCAGTCACGCCAACGCTATCGAAGAGATCTGCCGCAGCGCGCTGCGTCATAATAAGCCGGTTGTCATTGGAACGACTGGACATTCCCCGGAGCTACGTCGCGTGATTGAGCAGGCCGCGCAATCATTGCCGATTGTGTTCGCGTCTAACTTCAGCGTTGGAGTCAATGTGCTCTTCTGGTTGACGCGCAAAGCTGCGGAACGGCTCGGCCGCGATTTTAGTGCAGAGATTGTTGAAACGCATCATAAGATGAAAAAAGATGCGCCCAGCGGTACAGCCAAAACTCTCGCTAAGGTCTTGAAAGCGGCGCAAGAAATCGGAGACAAAATACCGATTCAATCAATTCGCGAAGGTGATGTAGTCGGCGAGCACACCGTAATTTTCAGCGGGCCCGGCGAGCGCCTCGAACTCACGCATCGTGCAGTGAGTCGCGAAATTTTTGCGCGAGGAGCACTGCGCGCAGCCAAATGGATCATGGGTAAACCGCCAGGGCTTTATTCGATGCAGGATGTGCTGGCACTGTAGAACTGTAGGGCGTTTCTGTGAAACGCCGCTGCGTATGGCACAGACGCCCTACAATTTCTGTCGTCGGTCATAGACCGCTGCTACAGCCATCACCATGAGAACCGCAGTCGCCCTTGGATCGAATCTCGGGGATCGCTTCGACAATTTGCGCGCCGCACGAAGCGCAATTCTCGCTCTCTCAAATGTGAAGCTCCCGATTCTTTCTTCGGCGGTTTACGAGACGGAGCCGGTTG
>CATPBS010000178.1 GCA_955652715.1 uncultured Candidatus Udaeobacter sp. | reverse complement strand
TTCGAGACGTTGATTCGGCGATTCGGAATTGAAGACAAGGCCGTCAGGAAAATCGCCGAAATGATTCATGATGCCGATCTCGAAGACGAGAAGTTCCAGCGCTCGGAGTGCATCGGGATTGACCGGGTGCTGAAAGGTTGGGCCAAAAGCGGGATGAGCGACGACAAAATCCTGTCGAATGGGTTCGAATGCTTTGAAGGACTCTACAGTTTCCTCCAACGGCTATGAAATCGGCGCGAGGAACAGCGGTTTCCAAATTCGAAAGAAACGCTGCAGCCAGTTTGCCACTCTGAGGACGATTTGTGATGCGGGCACAAGACAACTCTGAGGTAAGTGACCGGATGCCGTCGTGGCGCGAAGTGTTTCTCTATTTTTTCTTTCTCGGCTTGTCAACATCGGCGGACCGGTCGCGCAAATCATCATGATGTTCAATCACATGGTGGAAAAGCGCCAGTGGTTGTCCAAAGACCGGTTCGTCAAGATCGTGGCTTTCTGCCACATGCTTCCTGGGCCCGAGGCACTCCAACTGGCGATCTATGTCGGGTATCTGAAAAGGAAGGTTTGGGGCGGCATCCTGGCCGGCCTGACCTTCATTCTGCCGGGTGCAGTAGTGATGATCCTTCTTAGTTGGCTGTACGTTAAATACGGCAAACTGCCGCAGGTCATGAACGCCCTGTACGTACTCAAGCCTGCCGTTCTCGGCATAATCGCCGCGGGGATTATTAAACTCGGTCGCGCTTCTATTCGGAATTTTTTTCTGGCACTCCTGCTCGCAGGCGCATTCGTAGGAATGCGGTTCGCCGGAATTAATTTCCTATTGATCCTCCTATCGCCGGTCTGTTGAATCTACTGATCGAAGAAGGTTGGCCGCTGTTAAAAAAGACTACGCGAACCCTGCCGGCAGCAATCGGCGGAATCGGTCTGCTGGTTCCCTTTGGCGATTCGCGATTATTTCAAGTTGCGTGGCTGTTTCTCAAAACGGGGCTACTGAGTTTTGGCGGCGCGTATGCTTCGCTTGTTTTCGTGCAGCGCGGCGCAGTGGCACAACATCATTGGCTTTCAGACGGCCAGCTACTGGACGGCGTGGCGCTTAGCGTGGCAACACCTGGCCCGTTCATGTTGTTTACGACATTTGTCGGATATATCGCGAGTGGAGTTATTGGAGCAGTCCTAGCTACGTTCTTCGTCTTTTTGCCATCGTTTATTTTCGTGATTGTCGGTGTGCATTATGTCGAAAAAGTTCGCGACAACCGCAAGATTCAGGCATTCCTCGCAGGCGTGAGTGCCGCAGTTGTTGGTGTCATCGCAGTCGTGTCTCTCGATCTAGTTCCCGAAGCGCTAGTTGACTGGCCCGCTGTCGGTATCGCCATCGCTGCTTTTCTTCCGATCGCATTTCTGAAGCGGGATGTTGCTTTGGTAGCTATTGGAGCCATGCTCGGCGGAATAATTTACTCGAGCATTCGCGCGTTCGCGTGAGCTGCAGCCGGGATCGCTGATCCCGGCACCCTGGCTGACCCCGCGACAACGCCGTCAGACGAAGGCGGCGAAGACGTCATTCGGAAAATGCCGCTTCGCCGCGCTTGATTAACAATCGCGTTTAGAAAACGCGATCCACTTACCAATTAGTATTTCGCGCCTTTTTCTTTGTGCTCTTTGGCTTCGTTGTGCTTGCTCAACACTTTGCCATTGGCATCCATTTCAACGCCGATTTGCTTGCCGTTCTTGTCGATCACGGCTTCAAAGTTGGCGCCCTCCTTCTCCCAGCGGACAATCGTTCCGCCTTTGGCTTCTGCCTGGGCGGCTTGCTGCACCGCGGCAGGCACATCAGAACTGCTGATGGTTTGTTCTTCGTGTTTTTCTTCCTTCGCTTGTGCCGTCACACCGAGTGCCAAGCTGGCGCTTACCGCTGCTACTGTGAATAAGTTTTTTGTTTTCATGTGTGTTAAGTTTTGACTGTCAGGTTTCAAGTATTGTTCGAAACTGACTGCTCATTGGCGTGGAAAAGCTGCAAAAAAAATTGAACTCTCAGCCCGATTAGCACTTCATGTCAGGCAGAACCCGACAAGCGAGCGCACTCCGTTTCGTACGCTCCGATCAATTCCAGGATTTTGGACTGGAATGCATTCTGTGCCGCGTAGACCGTGCCAATGGCCTCGCCGAACGCCTTTTGCTTAAGCTCTTCCTCAATCGTCAGGCTCAATTCGGCGAGCTTTTCGATGTTGCCCCGCGAGTGAAATTCCAGCTCCTTAAGCTTGGAGAGAACGGCAAGCGATTTCTCTAATTGTGTTGAATCTGCTGGTTGAGGTGGCTTCTCAGCTTCGGGCTTAGGAACAGGTTTCTCCCCGGCGGCAGCCTGTTTCGTTTTCTCGATTTGCGCCTTCTTAGGCGGCTGGGGCCCAGCAGGCTTTGGAGGATGCTTGTCCTTATGATGCTTCTCTTGAGTGACTTTCTTGGCGTGCGCGACGTTTCGTGGGTCTCCCATCAACTTATAGACGATTCTCAGACGCCTATCGGCCGTGTTTTGAGAAGGAATTGCTCGCACCTTCAATGAACAACGTCTTCAGCAAAGAAACTGAAAGTGGATCGGCCGACGTTTGTTCAACTTACGAAAGGACGATCGATGTGCATGGATGCGACCAGCGATCGAGCAAATTGACCGACGCGCTTCAGCAGATCTGGCGAATTGCCGATTCTCTCGATTTCGCTGACGATGGCGCTACCGATGACGGCGGCATCCGCAAAACGCCAAACCTGACGCACCTG
>CATPBS010000177.1 GCA_955652715.1 uncultured Candidatus Udaeobacter sp. | reverse complement strand
GGATGATTGATGAGGCTTTCGACGCCGCCCAGGCTTTCCGCTAACGCAAACAAGTGAGTGTTCTCGAGAAAACGCCTTGTTCCGGCGAGGTCCGTCTTCAAAACGATCGTGACCATGCCGCCGAAGCCGCGCATTTGTTGGCGGGCGAGATCGTGCTGCGGATGCGATTTGAGGCCGGGATAACTGACGGATTTCACATTGGGCTCTTCGTCGAGCCAGCGGGCGATCTCAAGCGCGTTCGCGCAATGCCGTTCCATGCGAACGGCAAGCGTCTTTAACCCTCGCAACGCAAGAAAACTATCGAATGCACCGGCGATGGCGCCCACGGCGTTTTGCAAAAACGCGATCTTGTCGCCCAGTTCTTTGTTTTCTCCGACCACGATCACGCCGCCGACCATATCCGAATGCCCATTCAAATATTTGGTCGCGGAATGAACCACCATGTCGAATCCCATCTCCAGCGGCCGTTGAAGCCACGGAGTCGCGAAAGTGTTGTCCGAAACGGAAATCAATTTCTTCTCCCGGGCGATCTTGGCGATTGCTTCCAGGTCAATCAGCTTCAGGAGCGGATTGCTCGGTGTCTCGACCCAAACCATTCGTGTATTGGACTTGATCTCGCGCTTCAAATTTTTCGCATCGGTGAGATCGACAAAAGTAAAATCCAGATTTGCGGAACGACGGCGCACCCGCTCAAAGAGACGGAATGTACCGCCATAAACATCATCGCTGACAACGACGTGTGAACCGCTCTCGAGCGCGTCGAGCGCGGTGGCCGTCGCCGCGAGGCCGGAAGCGAACGCCCAGCCTCGCGTCCCACTCTCCAGATCGGCAATGCAACGTTCATAGGCACTGCGTGTGGGATTGATTGAGCGCGCGTAATCGTAGCCTTTGTGCTTTCCGGGGCTTTCCTGCACGTAGGTCGATGTTGCGTAAATCGGCGTCATGATTGCCCCTGTGGATGGATCAGGGTGCTGGCCAGCGTGAATGACGCGCGTGGCAAGTTCATGCTGCTTTTTCATGGTCGATTTTTACACTGTCGGGTGGCGGCCGATGAGGTAGGGACGGTTCACCCGAACGGCCCGCAGGCGATTGAGGTCAATCGCCCCTACCTGATATCAATCCTTCGCATTCTATTGCTTTGGCATGTGCAACCGCAAATACGAGAGCAGATCAGAGCGCGTGACCAGCCCAAGAAATCTGTCGTCTTCCATCACGATGGCGACGCGTCCGCGGTCAAATACATCCAGCAAGTCTTTAATTTTCGCGTTTGGCGGCAGCGTTTCTAATCGGTCGGTCATCGCTTTTTTCACGGGATCATTGAAGTGCGACGGCGAGCGGTGCACTTTCACCAGCAGGTCAGATTCGTCGATGATGCCGAGGGCGCGACCGTTTGGATCGACAACGGGAAGCTGCGAGACGTCCGAGTCGCGCATTCGCTTGAACGCTGTGAGCAGCGAATCGTCCGGTCCGACGGTGACCACTTCACCGGCTTCATATCGGTGCGTTATCAGATCGCTCAAATCGCCGTGCGGCGGACGATGGATAAAACCCTGCTCCGCCATCCAGAAATCGTCATACATCTTGGAAAGATATTTGTTCCCGGTATCAACCACGAAGCTGACGACGCGTTTCGGTTTTGTCTGTTTCCGGCAATAACGCAGCGCAGCTGCTACCAGTGTTCCAGTTGAAGAGCCGCCAAAAATTCCCTCTTTGCGCAATAACTCACGCGTGGTAGCGAAACTTTCCTTGTCGTCGATCTGAAACGCATCAGTCACCAGTGACATGTCCGCGATTTCAGGAATGAAATCTTCGCCAATCCCTTCAACGGCCCAGCTTCCGGCCTGCGTAAGCTCACCGGTCCCGACATATTCGTAAAGAATCGAGCCCGCAGGGTCGGCCAGAATCATTTCGATGCCGCGGCGCGGTTTGACGCGATTGAAAAATCGCCCGAGGCCCGTCAGCGTTCCACCAGAACCCACACCCACGACGATTGCATCGACGTCGTGCCGCATTTGTTCCCAAATTTCCGGGCCGGTGGTGCGCTCGTGCGCCAGAGGATTCGCCGGATTCCCAAACTGATTCACATAAAAGCCGCCGGGAATTTCTTCTGCAAGTCGCGCGGCCATGTCCTGGTAATATTCGGGATGGCCGCGTGTCACATCAGACCGCGTGATCCGCACTTCGGCACCGAGAGCTTTCACGTGTGAGATTTTTTCCTGCGACATCTTGTCTGGGATCACCAGCAAGACGCGATAGCCTTTGGCGCCAGCAACGAGGGCGAGTCCCAAACCGGTGTTCCCTGCCGTGGCCTCAACAACCGTTCCGCCAGGCTGCAAATTCCCCTCGGCCTCCGCCGCTTCGATCATCGACAGCGCGATCCGGTCCTTGATCGAGCCACCGGGATTTTGATTTTCAAGTTTGAGAAAGAGCTGACACGGGCCGGTGTCGAGCTGCGTAACCTCGACCAGCGGCGTATCGCCAATGAGCGACAGAATTGCGGGCGGTTTATCGTGCGTAACCCGCGGCGCTGCAGACGTTTCACTCATGCAAAGCTCACTCGCTAGACGATTCCCCCTTGTGCGACCATTCCGACTGGCTGTCTTCGAGAAATTGTTGGAGCACAGGGAAACGGACTTCGCCGTAATTTAATGCGTAACGGAGGTCACCGCCTTTGTAAATCAAAGTCGTCGGGATCCACGACAGCGGCAGACCCGCAAATTGCTTAATTTTGCTTTCGCCGCGACGCGGGCCGGGATCCGCAAGGATTGTCACGTTTGGCTGATCAGCGATCTCGAATTTTTTCAGCATCGCCTGCCCATCCTGGCCATCATTCCAAACGGAGACGAACCAAAATTTCACGTTCGGATTTTCGCGTACGATTTTGGTCCAGCCGCCGCTCTTGAGTTCGGCCTGACAGTTTGAACACCATGGCGCCCAAAGATGAACGACAGTGAGATCTGGCGCTTTGATCGCGTCGAGCACTTTTTGTTCAGCCGGAGACTCGCCGCGCAGTGAAGCTGTCGCGACCATGGCAATCAATATGGGAAATCGGACGAGCGACATCTGCTGGCAAAGGATAAAGGAGAAACGCCCAACGCTCAACGCCGAACGCCCAACATCCAACCCAGGTCCGGTGTTTGACCTCGCACAATAACTTGGCTACTATGGCGTCCCCATTTCCGCGGCTTTAGCTGCGCGGAAACGTCGGCGTTCGATTGGGCGCCGTTGTACCCACAGGAGGCTAGTTACATTTATGATTCAAATGCAGGACGTGATGTCGAAGGCGATGCCGGACTTCCGCGAGGGAAGCATTGTCAAAGGACGGATCTTGGAAATTCGCCCGCGCGAGGTGCTGGTTGATGTGGGATACAAATCCGAGGGCGTCATTCCATTGGCCGAATTTGATGATGCCGATTCGCTGGAAGTGGGCGACGAGGTGGACGTGCTTCTGGAGCGGCTGGAAAACGAAGAAGGCATGGTCGTTCTCTCGAAGGAGAAAGCCGCCTACCGTCAGAACTGGAATAGAATAGTCGGTGTCTTCGAAGGTGACGGCCTGATCAGAGGCAAGGTGAAATCGGTCATCAAAGGCGGCCTTATGGTCAACATCGGCGTTGAGGCGTTTTTGCCGGCGTCTCAGATCGACGTCGTTCCGCCAAAAGATCTACAGCAATTCGTTGGCAATAGCTACGATTTCAAAATCGTTAAGCTCAATGACGACCGCAAAAACGTCGTGCTCAGCCGGCGCGAGGTGATCGAGCAGGAGCGCAGCGAAAAGCGGCAAAAATTCATGGAAGGCGTGAACGTGGGCGACCGCGTAGCTGGGACCGTGAAAAACATCACCGACTTCGGCGCGTTCATCGATCTCGATGGCATGGATGGTTTGCTGCACGTCACGGATATGACCTGGGGCCGGCTCGGACATCCAAGTGAGTTATTGAAGGTCGGGCAGCAGTTGGAAGTCGTCGTGCTTGACATCAACAAGGAAAAAGAGCGCGTCTCGCTGGGACTAAAACAAACCCAAAAGAATCCGTGGGACCAGATCGAGGAGCGGTTTCCGGCCGGTCAGCGAATCAAAGGCAAGATCACGAATCTTGTCCCCTACGGCGCTTTTGTTGAGATCGAGGAAGGCGTAGAAGGTCTGATTCACGTGTCAGAACTTTCATGGACGAAACGCATCATGCGTCCTTCCGACATCCTCAGTG
>CATPBS010000176.1 GCA_955652715.1 uncultured Candidatus Udaeobacter sp. | reverse complement strand
GGCTCGCGGAGCTCGCCCCTCCAAAAAATCATGCGCCGGCTAGCGGCGGCCACAATTTTTCCAAGGCCGCTAAATTGATTGCGCGAATATTGTCGTCGTCCGGTAATCGAATTTTCGGGTGATCGAATTCCGCAGCGAACCGCTGCTTGAAACGCGCGTACTTGGGTTTTGAATAGGCGCCACAAATGTCGCCCCCAATAATCTGGGAGGACTCGCGCAATTTCCCCAACGCCCACTCAAGATCGAGAATCGTGAAACGGCCGGCTTCCCAATTGGTCACTGCTTCGTCCGCGTGGAGACAATCAAGATCGATTGTGACGTAAACATTTTCTCCGCGGGAGGTTTTCAAAAATTGCTCAAAGTGTTCCCGCCAATTATCGCGCAATATCGCGCCCTTGCGTTGTCGATCCTTCACCGGCCGATCGTCTGCCCACGGATGCACTTCAAGAATCCTGGCGCGTTCGGCGCGACGGTTGCCGAAAATTTGGTGCGGCCACCAGCATTCGAAATTACCGCAACCCCAAACGCTCACGCGCCGTACGTGTGGAAGGTCCAGTGCGCGATTGATCCAGCCG
This sequence comes from uncultured Candidatus Udaeobacter sp., assembly GCA_955652715.1. Lineage (GTDB taxonomy): Bacteria > Verrucomicrobiota > Verrucomicrobiia > Chthoniobacterales > UBA10450 > Udaeobacter. The sequence continues at coordinate 5,519 of CATPBS010000176.1, read as the reverse complement.
CCGCACCCCCATCTTGGAGGGCGCACATCCCAATCCGGATGATTGTCGAATGAAACGAGCACGATCGGTTCGGAAATCCGGCGTAATCGAAGCGCCGTTAAATGGTGGAAGTCGCCAGATCCATAAAGCAAGAAGGGCGCCGCGAGATTCGTCTCGTGCTTCCGATAGAACTCGGCAATCAGACGCGGCGGCGCGGAGAATCGCAATCGCGGGCCCCAGGCCCGCGCGTCAGCAACGGGCAGCCGGAACGGTTCATTCCGCCACGCGTCATCCAGATTGAGATGAAGAGCGCGGCTGGCCAAAAATTAGTTGTGCGTTTGCCGAAGAAACTGAGTGTCGCTTGCTTTGGCGATGCGCAAGTTTTCCTCAGCTTCCTTGTAATCGGGGTTCAGGCGCAGGGCTTCACCGAATTGAACGATGGCTTGAGAGATTTGGCCCTGGGTCAGGTAAAGCCTGCCTAAACTGTTGTGAGCGACCGCCAACTTGGGATCCGCGTGAAGCGCTGCGGTATAATGTATTTTGGCCTCTTCCAGATCGCCTTTTGCAAATAGCGCGTCGGCCAGTTGCAAGTGCGCATCCGCGTGGTCCGTCTTAAGTTGAACCACACGGCGAAGCTCGCTCAGGGCATCACTCTCTTTCCCTGTTGAGGCAAGGAACACTGCGTAATTGTAATGAGCCTCCGGCGAATCCGGCATCTGACGCGCAGCTGCTTCGTAGTGACCTGCTGCTTCATCTCCGCGTCCAAGTCGCTGAAGTAAACTGGCGTAGCTCAAATGGAACTCGCCGCTGTTGGATTTAAGTCGCAATGCTTCTTCCATGTGCGAGGCAGCCGCATCATATTTCGCTTGCGCCATCAAAACAGTGGCAAGGTTCATATGCCCCTTGGCATCGGCCGGTTGGAAACCCAGCGCGACTTTATATTGTTCTTCGGCCCGCTCCCATTGGCCCTCTTTTTGCAATGCCAAGGCATAATCAAAATGCTGTCTTGCGCCGACCGGGACATCCTCGACGAGCCATGCACGCCGTTGGACCTCAGGCACGTTGAGGTGTGTCTGCCAAAACCAGAGCGCGCTTAGCGGCAGCACGAACACCGTGGCCCATTTCAATCCGTGCCATGCCCAACTGGGAAGAATGCCACCTAGCGATACATCAGCTGTTCCACCGCTGAGACCCAGCGATTGACGCGTTGAGCGCTCCCGAACTTTCCAGATAAATCCATCGTAATAAAAATGGAGCAGTGTGGAAGCGGTGACCACACCGGTGAGAATTCGTTTGACGGTGTCTATCCCGAGATGGGCGTTCAAATAACTCAGCGAGCCGTAGGCGAAGACCAGACCCACGTAAAGGCCGATCAGCGAGCCGCTGCGCCGAAACACAAAGCGCATGAATCCACCGATGTTGCTGTCTTTCTCGACGCGGTTGCGATTGTAGATCCACACGAGCGAGAGGTATTGCACGTCGTGAAAAACTTCGAACAGCGCAATCCCAACCAGAATATTCGCGACAAGATTATTGCAGTACCACCAAAACGCGATGCTGGTGACCAGCAAAGCTACCTTCACGGGGTTGGGCCGTTTCCCTATGATCCACATTCGGCCGAAATGGAGGAGAAAAAGGACCGAAACCCCGATGGCCGCGAAAAGAATCAGCTGCTGCCCGTAGTGCACGAGTGCTGGCGGGATAAACGGGCCGCCACACATGTAGTACGTGTCGAGCGTATCACTCAACCGGTATGGCGAGAGCACCACGGCAGTCGCGAACCAGATCACGCACATGGCGAAATCGAGCCGTCGAGTCAGCGCGTCGAACGTTCCCGTTTTCGCGTCGTAGATGCGGCAGAAACCATAAGTCTGCATTAAGCCGTGCCAGACGCCCCAGAAGAAAACGACCAGCAAAATTCCTTTTAGGTCCCACCAGAAGAAGGCGGTGCACACTGCGAGAAGAAACAGTGGCGCTAAAATGAAACGCCATTTGAAGCGTTCGAACAAAGCGCGGTCGCCGTAGGCGCGGATCATCCCCGGCAGGTGATGTCCCATTGCGCCGAAGGCAGCGACAAAGAGATAAATATCTTGCGGACTCCAGCGCGCCTGGGCCAGCGCGAACGCCGGCAGCAGCAACAGCGGCGTGCCGACGTAGAGAACCAAGTCACGCCATGAATCGAGTATCCATAACTTCGGCCTGGCCGCGCTTACCGGCGCACCCGGGACAGTTTGCAGACGTGAAAACGCGGGGCCCTGCTGCATGAATTCGGGAGCTTAGTCTTCCTCAAACCGGTGGGGAAATCAATCCCGCTCTGTGCACAAGGTAAATGAACGACTGATATGTTTCTTGCGCGCAATGCAGGACTGGGGCGCGAAAGCTAAAGTAGTCTTGAACAAAACCCAGCCCGAAAAACTAAAGAAACACGAGCAAGAGCGCGATTTCTTTTGCGTCGTCAGCGACGCGTTCCGCATCTTCGCGCGCCGTTGCTCCATGATGCTCGGCAGCGCCTGGGCATTCGTCGGGGCTGTGCTCGTCATCCTTGTGTGGCTCCTCACCGGTCCGATGTTTCATTTCTCCGATACGTGGCAACTGATCATCTACACGGCCACGACCATCATCACGTTCCTCATGGTATTTCTGATTCAGAACACCCAAAATCGTGACGCCAAAGCAGTGCATCTGAAACTCGACGAGCTGATTCGTGCAATGAAGGGCGCATGCAATCAACTTGTCGACCTCGAAAATCTATCTGATTAGGAACTGAAGAAACTCGAAGAACAATTCCAGCTCATGCGCAAACGAGCCGAAAACGATGGAAGTCCTTTTCGCCACCTCGCACCGGCCGAAAGCGCTGAGAGCACGCGTTAAGCCGTCTTCGCGTCCGGCTTTCTTGCCACGCCTGTTCGCAGGAAAATTTTGCCACTTGGGCAGAGCCGAAAAACTTCACAGTTTGAGCAATCGGGTTTGCGGGCATAACAGCGGCGACGGCCATGCCAGATGAGCCAATGACTCCAGTCTGTCCAATGCTCGCGCGGAACGAGCTTCATCAAATCGCGCTCGATTTTCTCTGGGTCCTTGTGTTTCGTCAGGCCAAGCCGCTGCGAGAGACGGATCACGTGCGTGTCCACCACGATGCCTTCGTTTTTGTGAAACGCATTCCCCAGCACCACATTCGCCGTCTTCCGGCCGACGCCGGGCAAGGCGTATAACTCCTCCATCGTATCCGGGACTTTGCCCCTATGCTTCTCGACGATTGCGCGCATCGCACCGCGGATGCTTTTCGCTTTGTTACGATAAAAGCCCGTGGATTTGATCGCGTTTTCCAGCTCCGCCTGCGGCGCGTCCGCATAATCCTTCGCCGTTCGATATTTCTTAAACAGCGCAGGCGTGACCATATTGACCCGCTTGTCCGTGGATTGTGCGGAAAGAATTGTCGCCACAAGCAACTGGAGCGGGTTCCGAAAATCCAGCTCGCAATGCGCGGTTGGATAAACCTTCGGCCAAATCTTAATCAATTGCCTCACCCGATCGCGCGCGGTCATACGCTTGTCGCTATCAACATTGTCTGCGTTGTCATCCTTAACGAAGTGAAGGATCTCACAACTGATGACGGATCACGCAATGAAATTTGTGTATTCAACCTTCGATTGTGAGGTCCCTCCCCAGCTACTTGGTCGATTCTTTCGCTGAAGTAGTCACATCATACGGCGTTGCAAATAGCCGGGGTCGGGATGACCGGTCATGGGACCGCTATTAATTATGCGCGACGCGTTCCCGAGCTTTCATTCCAGCTGTTATTATGTAGCTCGTGCCGTTGCAATGGAGAGCAGCACGCAGATTGTCAAAAGGGCTGCGTTTCCAGTTTCACTGCGTACTTGCTTTCAAAAGGCGGCGAGTAATAGCTCACGTTGATCGGTGTGCCTTCCCTTAGCCTTGTCGGCGAAGTAATCCTTCCGCGATTAATGAAACGAGCAGTGACAGCCCATCGAACAACGAAACGGCGAGAGCGATTAAGCCGAAGAGTGATCTGTCGATTGGCCGGTTCAATTCTTTCAATGACCCCATGGACCAACGCTGGTTTAGGGTTCGATTTCGACTGCCAGATTGCCACTAAAAATCGTGGCGAAGTAGCTCACCCTTACGTACGCACCTTTCTTCAAGATATCCGCCCCTGCTGGTGCGCCGTCCCTCTTGAGTTTGCAGTCCCAGCGCAGGCCAATGGTTATAATCTTAGCCGGCTCGTCGGTTTGCACTATGAAGGTCTGACTCGCCTTGTCCACGCTAGTAACAGTTCCAGTCACTTCGATCGGAAAAGAGCGGCCTCACGCTAAAGCATGACTGAGCAACGGCCGAGCAGGAACGCCGCGACCAAATAAGTGGCAGTTCGGCGAATCATACGGCCGCAGTCAGTCATTCTTGGCGATCTCCGCGCGATGCCACCATCCGCCGCCGAGGGCTTGAAACAGTGCTGCGGTATCGGCATAGCGATTGGCTTGGGCCTGAACGAGGTTGATCATTGCTTGCTGATACGTCTGCTCCGCGTTTAACAGCGCTAGCTGACGGGCCTCACCACCCTCGCCGGTTTCCAGTTGTCGGCGGATGAGATCAAGCGTGTCTCTGGAGGCGTCTGCAGCGTCGGCGGCGGCTTTCAGTGCCTCGGCATCGTGTTGAAGCGCAGTCAACGTATCGGCGACATTCTGACAGGCGGTCAGGACAACGCTGCGATATTGTTCGGCGGCTTGAACGTACGCGGCGCGCGCGGCGCGCTCTTTGTGCAGCAAGGTGCCACCTTGAAATATGGGTTGCGTCACGCTTGCGCCCAAATCCCAAAAGCCCGCGCCTCCAGAAAAAATCTTGCTGGCAGTTAGCGCCATGGTTCCGGCGTCCGCGGTCAAATTAAAATTCGGCAGCCGGTTCGCGACCGCGACACCAATTTGGGCGCTGGCAGAATGCAAATTCTCTTCGGCCTGGCGCACATCTGGGCGCTGTTCGACGAGCTGTGAAGGAAGGCTCACCGGTAGTTTCTGCGGCAGTTGCAGACTCAAAAGCTCAAATTTTTCTGCCAAATCCTGGCTCGGGAACCCGCCCGACAACGCAGCGAGCAGGTCACGCTGTTGAGCCAATTGTTTCAGCAGCGGTGGCAGCGTGGCGCTGATCTGCGCGAGCTGTGATTCCTGCGCGGCGAGATCGGCCCTGGTGGCCGCGTGTTTCGCAAGTTGATTGCGTACCACTTGAACCAGATTGGAGTTGATCGCGATCAGTTGACGCGCCGCATCGATCTGTGCCCGCAATGACGCTTCCTGGATTGCCGCGGCAACGACGTTGGAACTAAGCGTGATATGCGCTGCAGCGAGAGCGAAGCCTGCCTGTTCCGCCTGGGCCTGCAACGACTCGACTGTGCGCCGGTTGAGGCCAAACACATCGGGAACGTAAGAGACGCTGACACGTGGCGTATAAAGATTGTAGTACAACGCGCCGGAAGCCGTGGCTGGTGAAAGTTCCTTCGATGTCTTTGAACGAGTGGCGGAGAAACTGCC
>CATPBS010000175.1 GCA_955652715.1 uncultured Candidatus Udaeobacter sp. | reverse complement strand
GACCGACGTCGCATGGCCGAAGTTCAACATCTTTTTTTCGATCCGGCGGTGCGAGGTACTCGAGCAGTTCGATTTTGTGACCGCCAGGCGCTTTTAGTACAGCAAGCTTGATCTCACCGCCTGGGACTCCGGTGATTTCCCTCGCCAGTTCACCGGTTTGATGCGCGGTGTGCGAAAGCTCAAAGCCGAGAACATCGCGCCAGAATGCGAGCGACCGCTCGAGGTTCGAAACCGTGATGCCGGTGTGATTGGCGGCAAGGATCTGAAATGCAGAGATATTCACTTTTCTTTTAACCACAGATTACGCAGATCTCACAGATGCAGAGAAGCCGCTTTGAAAATGAGCGAACAAAATCTGGGTAAATCTGCGAAACTCTGTGGATAAAATCGTCACCCGACAGCTGCGATGACTTTAAGTTCGATGGCGATCGGTGTGGGCAATGCGGTCACTTCAATCGTGGTGCGGGTCGGATTTGGTTTGCCGGACCCGGCAAAATATTCCGCGTAAAGGCGATTGTAGATCGGGAAGTCTTTTTTCATGTTCGTGAGAAAGACCGTGACATCGATGATGTCCTGCCATGTCGCGCCCGCGTCTTCCAAAACAAGACGCACGTTTTCAAAGACGGCGCGACACTGCGTTTCGATGTCGTAGCTGGCGACATTGCCAGTGGAATCGAGTGTGACGCCGGGAATTTGCTTGCTGCCGCGCACACGCGGCCCGATACCAGAGAGAAAAAGCAAATCGCCCACGCGTTTTGCGTGCGGGAATGCGCCGACCGGTTCGGGCGCGCGCGAACTTTGGAAAGTCTTACTCATTAGAATTGGAGCTTTTGTAGCCAATAGGTTACGCGGATCGAAGCGGCTTTGTTAATTAAAAGTTCGAGCTCTAAAGGTTACTGAAGTCTGGTCGAGGCGGTCTGCCAAGCCGCGACTGAAGAAGCAGTCGAACAATTAGATTGAATTAACGATGGAACTCTTCCGTCAATTTGCGGTTCACTCCTATGTGCGCGCACAGATTTCGTAAGTCAGACGCAAACCCGGAAAACAGATGAGCGAAGAGAATCTCAATAAGCTGGCAGAGCTCATCCGCCGCGAGCGCGACAATTTGCTATCGCGCTGGCGAAGCCAGGTAAGAGAGCTGCCTTCAGCTCGGAATCTCGAGATCCCGGTGCTCAACGATCACATTCCGGCGCTTTTGGATGAATTAGTGGCCGCGCTGCAAACGGGTTCGAGCCAGACGATTCCGGAAGCGCTGGTGGAAAGCAGCCCGCCGGCTCACGGTTTGCAGCGTCTCCAGGAAGCATTCGATATTCAAGAGGTCGTGGCCGAGTACAACATTCTGCGGGGCTGTATTCACGATTTTGCCGCCAACAACGGTCTACGCCTGCAAGGCGAGCCGTTCCACGTCCTGAATCGTGTCCTCGACCAGGCGATCGGTTTGGCTTTGCAGACCTACGCGACTCAACAGGCGCTTGAAGTGCAGAGACGGCGCGAAGAGTATCTTGCCTTTGTCGCGCACGATCTTCGCACGCCGCTTAATGCCGTTTCTTTGGCGACCAGAGTACTCGAGCTGACGTTTCCAGAACGAAGCGCCCGCTCTGAGAGCGCTCAAATGTTGAAAACGCTGGGCCGCAACGTGAAGCAACTTCAAGCGCTGGTGGAAAAAATCATCGAGGAGAACACCAATCTTCGCACCGAAACCGGCGTCAAACTGGAGCGACGTGATTTTGACTTATGGCCGCTGGTTGAAGCGCTCATTCACGACCTGCGTCCAGTCGCGGGCACCGGTAGCACTCAACTGATCAATAGAGTGCCCCAGAATCTGGTTGCGTTCGCCGATGCCAGTCTCTTGCGGCGCGTTTTTCAGAACTTAATTGCCAATGCCATCAAATACACACCTCGCGGAAAAGTAATTATCGGCGCGCGCGAGTTGGAGGATGCGCTTGAATGCTGGGTGAGCGACAATGGCGCAGGAATTCCAGAGGACCAACTCGAAAAAGTGTTTGATGAATTAGTGAGCGGCGCCCCGGAAGAGGGCGGACTCGGACTCGGACTGGCTATTGTAAAAACTTTTGTCGAAGCCCATGGCGGGCACGTCCGTGTCGAAAGCAAGGAAGGATTCGGCTCTAAATTCTGTTTTACGCTGCCTCGCAAACCGGGCGAAGAAAGCCTTTCGTAACCGCGGCGGGAAATAGGATCTAGCGCTCCGGACGATAAACGGCCGATTACCCGCCCGCGATCGCGTCCATAATGAAGAACGGCTCGGCGCCTTTCGCGATTGGATCGGAGAGGGGAAAATCGGGCGGTTCATGCGAGATGTCTTCTCCGCAGGCGAAGAAGCGCATCAATGGGCGACGCTTCTGTGTTTAATGACTTGTGGATCGTCCCCCGCCGCCCTCATTGCCTTCGGCTATAGCAACAAAGCCGACTTCGTAGAAAAAAAACTCTATGTGTTACGCAGTTATCCTTGACCTAACCACATGTCTACGGCGCCTAGTAAGGCGCTGGCGTGCCGTCCGATCCAACAGGCCTCACAAATCCAGAAGGTGAACGCCCAGCTTGAAGTGAGCAAAGCTGCGCCGCAAACGGTGCTCAACAATCAGTAAAGCTTCAGAACCCACCGAACGTAACCGCAGTCGTGGAAACGCGGCGGCGGGACGCGCTTCAGAACTTGTCATTCGAACTGCGGCTGGAGATGTAACGTCGATTATCACAACTGGTTCAGGTGTAAACCTTTACGTGGATAATAACGAACTAGCCGCGATGCGCCGATTGTCGTTTGCGACGTTTGCCTTTGCGTTCCGCTGCATGTATCTTGAAGTTAAACCATGAAAACGCTATTATTTGCGGTAATCGTGAGCTGCTTAACTACGGTATCAACACTGGCAGGAACTGAAATGATAATTTCAAGAGGCGGCGAATCATTCGATATGCAGGGATGGGTCGTAAGTTACGAAGGAGGCTTCTTCTGTAAACAACCGAACCTCAATTATGAACTGCAATCTTACGATCATAGAGCTAAGGTTTTGCTTTCTGCCACTGGTAACAATGAGTTTGCGCTCCGCTTGGCGATGTTAAGACACGGATTGTATAGCATCGCAGGAAACTGGCAGCGTGGCGCAGAATGCCAATATGTCGAAGTTGCGAGCGTTCGAAGAGACGATTAATTGCCCATAACATCGCCGGTCTGACTTGACTCTGACGGGCAGCTTTAAACAAGTATCGCGCCGAGCTATAAAGCCCATATAGGGGTCCCTCGTCATTATTGGCAGAGCTGATTTGCGAATCTTTGAACGATAGCGCCTTGTGTGAAGCCACCTCGCGACACGAGACGTGCGAAGTTTGTGGCGGACTTTTCGTTACCGAACCGTGCGAAACGGCGTTCGGCGGAAAGCCTTGCATTTGCACCGCGCGACCAACCCTATGTCGAAATCAACATAGGGTTCCCGGCACGACGTTGATGGGCTGGGAATCCCCGCGCTGTCACGTGATTCATTCGCCGTTCACGGCGAGCGAAAAGCAGGTTCCGCTCTCAATTCCGAGTGAGTAAGAGGTTGTGCAAGAGTTGGTCAAGAGTGCAACAAATGCTCGCCAATTTGGCGCCCGTTCCCGAAGCAAGTTGCAGCGTCTTTGGGAGAACAAGTCTAAGCGCCTTTCGCTCATCGTCACTATGTTCGCTATCGTCGCAGCCCGAGACAGCGGCTGAGGGGTTCCGAGCGTTTTAACGGCCTCGTATTACACGACACAACCTCATTATGAAAAACCTCGTCCGCGTTGTGTTTTACCAACCCCCTGTCGAAATCAACAGGGGGGTCCGAAACTGCTCAAATGTGTATAAGCTAGACCAACTCGCGCAGAATCTTTCGAACCTCGCCCGTCTGGCCTCCGACCTCATGCCGATTTCGGCATGTGCTCAGATTATCTCGCGCAGAAGATTCCTAAAAGTTAGATTCCATAAACTTTTACCATTCCGCCTTGCCACTGTTTTCGGGTTAATCCGAACAGGTCAGTAGAGTTGACGGGCGCGAGCTCAAAACGCTTGGCTCGATG
>CATPBS010000174.1 GCA_955652715.1 uncultured Candidatus Udaeobacter sp. | reverse complement strand
TCGTAACATCGCGCGCGTGATCAGCTTCGGCGCCTTCGCCCCCGGCAGTAACACTGCGCAAATCAGCAGATCGCAATCGGGCATTAACTCCATCAAATTCGCTTCGCTCGAATACAGCGTGTGCAGATTGTCCATGGCCAGATCGAGAAATCGCAACCGTTCAACATCGATATCGAGGATCGTTACGTCCGCGCCCAAACCTTTGGCCATTCGCATGGCGTTCACGCCCGAGGTCCCGCCGCCAACGACCACGACGCTTCCCGGTAAGACTCCCGGCACTCCTCCAAGCAACACTCCGCTGCCACCGTTGTACTTCGCCAGAAAATACGCGCCCATCACTACCGACATTCGCCCTGCAATCTCGCTCATCGGCTCGAGCAACGGCAAGCGATTGTTTACCTGAATCGTTTCGTACGCAATCCCGGTTACTCCAGATTTCAGCAACGCCTCAGTGAGAGGTTTACTTGCGGCTAGATGCAAATACGTGAAAAGGATTTGGCCCTTGCGCAACAGCGGAAACTCGGCCTCGCGAGGCTCCTTGACTTTCACAATCATGTCGGCGCGCGCGAAAACATCTTTCGGTTGATCGACGATCTCCGCGCCGGCTTTCGCGTATTCTTCGTCCGCATAACCAGAGCCGATCCCGGCATTCTTTTCCACCAGTACGGAATGACCACGCCGGATGAGCTGATTCGCAGCCGACGGCAGCAGGGCGACGCGTTGCTCCTGTTCCTTAATTTCTTTCGGGACACCGATGATCATCAAAGAAAGTGAATGGTGATACGTGATCAGTGAATAGTGGTAAAGCGAAATCCGGTGACGTGACTAGCTGGATTTTCTATTCACAGGCCACCAGTCAGCAGTCACTGTTTACTAATTCAAGGACGGATCGTCCGGCGCCGCGGCGAGCATTTTATACCACGGTCCCAAGCTGCGCATGATCTCAAACCAGAGGTTTGGGAGGCGATCAAGCTTAAGCAGTGAACGATTGGCTTTTTGAAGAAGCCAGGCCTTCTGCTTCACCTCGCTTTCAAGCTGACCCGCGCCCCAGCCTGCATACCCCACAAACGCACAAATTGTAACCAAGTTTTTCCCGCCAGCCGCAGCGCTGGGTTGTTCCAAGACGACGTTGTGACTGAGTTTAACTTCGTCGCCCTTCTTCCATTCAAACGCGGCAAACATTAGTTGATTTTTTCCAACCGGGCCGCCCAGGAACACAGGCACTTCGGCGAGCCCCGCCGGTGGTGTGTCGGTCACCAGATCGGCCACTTGTCTGTCGAGCGGCCGATTAATGATCACACCCAAGGCACCCTCGTTCGGGTCATGCTCCGAAACGAAAAGCACGGTGCGCCGGAAATTTGGATCGAGCATATTTGGGTGAGCGACCAGCAATGAACCCGCGAGGCTGCGCGAAGATGCTTCGTCATCCAAGTTACGCATGTAAAACTAGAAACCGCGTCACGCGCTCGCGCAACCCCATCGCGCTTGCGCTTTTTCGCGTCGCCACGCCTCCCGCTGTTCCGACTTCGTTTTTGATTTCGTAGATGATTGATCTCTTGTTTCTGTCGCGCCGTGACAACGGTGGAACCACTCGAAAATTTTTCACATAAAATTTGTTGCCATTAGCTGGAAGCTCGTTTAGTAGCCTCAAAGCTTTCTACGATTGTTCTGGGGGGAACAGCCGCCCTTCACACCCATCGGGTGTGGGGGGCGGTAATTTTTTAGCGACGAAAGTCTCGTTCTTTCTTCTTGCTCGATTACGACCTGAGGAAAAGGCTCAACACTCAACGTCCAACGCCTAATGTCGAAGCCAGCAAGATCCGGTCTCATCTCGTGGCCGACTGCCTTGACACTCGTGGCGCTGATGATCGCGGCTGTGGTCGTGATCGTATTCCTGCGCCTGGAGACCTGGCCGGGGCGAACTGCGCGGCAAAGCAGCGCTGAACTCGAGAGGTTGGGCAAAGATTTGCGCGCTGCTTTCGTCGACATCGCGCACTTGCAGCCGCGTATCACCATCAACAACCGCGTCTACATGGAACAAACCACGGCCGTGAGCGAGTTGGTCGTCCTGTCACGACGCATCGAAGTCGAACACGAACTGCTCCATACCTGGGTGGGCAGCTCGAAACGCGTGAAACTACATGGCACATTCATCGCCAAAGCCGGGTTCGATCTGCAGCAGAACCTCTCAATCGATATTCGTCCGAAGGAAATCATCGTTCAGCTGCCACACGCTCAAATTCTTGGCATGGAACAGGAGCAGGTGGACGTCCTCGCGTTCGAAAACGGCTTGTGGAATCGAATTTCCGGGCAGGACCTCCAAGGCGAATTGTCGATCCTCCCTCAGCTTGCCTGGAAAAAGGCAGCAGAAACCGGATTGCCTGCCGAAGCCGAGCGCAGGTTGCAACGACAACTCGACGAACGAATTCATCCGCCGCAGCCATTGCGTGTAATCTTCAGGAACGGTGGAAAACGTGAACAGTGAACGGAGCGTTATCAGCAGGCGCGTTTAACCATCACGGATCAGTTTAGCTTTTCTCATACAATGCCGTCAAAAAGTCGCTTGGTTCTCCTGAGTTTGCTTGCCTTGCTCCTGGTGCTTTTAGCGATTGCGTTTGCGCCATTGGCCATTTCCAATGCCGTTAGGTTGTGGGTCTGGTGGGCGGCTCGGCAGGAGGGCTTCGTTGCCACCATCGACAAACTGGATGCGCCGTTTCTGGGTCCGGTTGTGATTCGGCAGCTTCACCTGAAGAGCACGCGTGAAAATGCGCTTCGGGTCGATCTAACTGCGAAGGACGCGAGCGTTGGTTTGAATTTCAAACATGTCCTTCTGCACATGCGCGGCCGCATCATTCGCAATCTTTCGATTCGGGAATTGCGTGTCGAGGTGCACCGCAGCAATCCAAATTTGCGAGCGATAAGCCGGCGCGGTTGGTCGACGCTGCAGCGACTGCTTCCGGAAACTCTGAGCATCGCCAACTCGGAGATTCGCGTTGAGAACGGCCCGACTCTGATTCTGTTGCGGAGCGGTATTCTGTCCGCGAGCGAGACGGAGGCCGGCCGGTTTAGTGCTGCGGAGATCATGATTGCGTCGCCGTGGTTGCGCCAAACTTTTTCGCAATTGCGCGGCGCAACTCACTGGGAAACCAATCGTCTGACGCTCGGCGGACTCACTTTGAGCCGCGGTCTCGATGTGCAGTCCGCCACAGCCGACTTGTCGCACCTGAGCAAGCAACGTGTGGGATTGCAGTTCGAGGTTGACGTTTTCGGTGGAAAAATCCGTGGGAACATCTCACACGAGTGGCGTTCTGAGCATTTCAACTGGAAGCTTGCGGGCGGAGCCAGCGACATTTCTCTGGCGCAAACCTCGGATGCATTCGGGTTCGGCGATCGCGTTGACGGTTTGCTTCACGCCGCCAACTTCACTTTTCGTGGAAACCTCGCTGAGCCAGACCGGATAACTGCGTCGCTCTGGAGTGAACTGACCGGGTTTACTTGGCGCAATCGCACAGCCGAAGCGATCATGCTCGGCACGGCTGTTTACAACCGCAAGATTCAGCTCCAACAACTTTATATTCGACAAAAGAGCAACCAGTTTACTTTAAGCGGCGAGGCCGCATTTCCTGCGAACTCCTCCGGCTGGCTGAGCCCCGATTTTCGCGGCAACATTTCTGCATCGATCAATCAGCTTGGCGATTTCGTCGCTCTGTTTGGCGCAAACCCTGACGATTTTTCCGGGAAAATCACCGTCGAGGGAGCAATGGACACCCGCGATCGCAAATTTGGCGGACGTCTCGGAGTTGAGGGCGCCTCCCTCACATTCTTTAAAACCGGTATCGACAGTCTGGCAGCGAAGCTGAATCTGAAAGCGACCGACTTGGAGGTCGAACAGTTGGAGATCAAACGCAAGAACGATTCGCTTAGCGGGCAAGGCAAAATCGACATGTCGCACGACCACAACTACTCGGGAACGCTCGACGCCCGAGCCGATAATCTCCTCGATTATTTTCCCAGTTTTCGTGGATCAGTCGGAAAAAATGTAAACCCAATTCCCATAGATGTTCAGGCAACCATCACCTCCAGCAACTGGAATGCGCGCGGTGTAATCCGTGTGCCAGATTCGAGCCCGATTAGCTTCACAGCGGATGTTCCCTTGCGCATTGGAACAGATTGGAACGCTTTCCAGTTATCTCCGGTCAACGTAACCTTCGATTTTCCGTTAGTCTTTCTGCCAAAGGCGCCTCAGCTTTTTCATCCCGGCATCTTCCGAGACGGGATTCTGAGCGGAAGCATTTCTCTTTCCGAAACCCTCCAACATCCGTGCATCGTTGGCGACGTGCAGCTTGTGAATGGAAAATTGTCAAGCGACAGCTGGACTCCATTAAATTTTATCGAAGCCAGCGGCCGCATTGCTTTTGGAGGAAATCGCGCATCAGTGGAGTTTTTTGATGCCGCGACCAAGGACGTGGACCTTTCACTTCGTGGCGAAATTGATTTTGAGGATATCAACGATGTGACAGTCAGAATAAGCGGAGCGACACCGATCTTCGATCTGACGTCACACCAGGTTGATTGCGTCAACAAAATCAACGTTGCGCCAGCCGTGTTGACCCTCGCGCCTGCCGTAGCGGAGTTCGAGTTTCGCGGTGGCCTTTTTCAATCCGGCTGGACGGTGAGTCTGCACGAAGCCACCAGTCTTGGATCATCGACGATTTCAGACCCGGACGGTGGTGCCCGCAAGTTTTCGCTCTGCCTGAGTCCAAGCCCCGAAGAAAAAACATTGCTGCTCGGCACCTTTCCGCGCCCTGAAACAGGTGGCGAAACGCCGCAGCCGAAAAGACAAGAGAAGCGGCGATAGCGCCTCGGGCAGGCCGATTCCAGCGACGCTGTTACCTTTTCGCCGCAACGAGCCAGCGCGAAAGCTTTTCTTCCAGGTCCGGGGTAAGAGTGACGCGAAACTCTGCACCCGCATTCAGGCGCAACGAATTGCCGTTTGCGCGCTCAAACAACAGTTGCACCGGCCGCCGCCCGGGTGAACTGGCCAGAATCTCGCGTACTTCGCGAAGCTCATCGCCCGTTATACCGGTAGAAAATTGGAGGAGCAACGCGGGCTCCTGGCTTGCGTCTGTCGATTCTTCCTTCGAGCCATTGGTTTTCACCGGCGCAAGCAATCTGATTTCCAGAGCCGTAGCGCGAAGAACTTCCTCGCGTTTATCTATCGTTCCCTTTAGCTCAATAACGCGTCCCGCCGCGAGCGCATCCGAGACTTTAAGATAAACCTCGTTCCAGACGACCACCTCCAGCACCTCCGTCAGGTCTTCGAGTCGCACAACCGCGAATGGTTTGCCCTCTCTTCTGGTAAACTTCTTTTCCACTTCCACAATTGCTCCGGCGACCTTGAATGGCGCGCGGTCGTCGAGCTCCCCTAACGAGGCAATCGACCGGTAGTTTTTCGCTGCAAATACATCCACGTACGCGTCGAGTGGATGTCCGCTGACGTAAAAACCGAGAAGCTCTTTCTCGTACGAAAGCTTTTCATGCTCACTCCACCGGATAGCGACTCTCCTTCTTGACGTTGTCGAAGCAGTTGCCTCATCAAAGAGTGAAACCTGGCCAGCCAACCGGTCCCGCTGCGCTGTAATGGACGCGCTTACTGCATCATCAATGCAGCCAAACAGTTCGGCGCGGTCTTGGCCAACAAAATCAAATGCGCCGGATTTGATGAGGCTTTCCAGCATCTTTCGGTTGGCAACGCGCGAGTCCAGCCGGGTGCAGAAATCCTCCAGTGAAATGAAGTCGCCTCGGTGTTCGCGCTCGTGAATTACAGCTTCCATGGCTGTTTCGCCGACGTGTTTGATCGCGGCGAGGCCGTAACGAATGGCATTTTGCTGTAGCGGCGCTCTATGAGCGCTGTCTTCCTTGGTTCGGCGGTCACAGACCGCCGCTACAGTACTTTCCGGCATGAATTTCAAACCGCTCTTGTTAATATCAGGTGGCAGAATGGCAATGCCCATTCGTTTGCATTCGCCGACAAAAACTGAAATTTTTTCGGTGTTATTGATTTCGTTACTCAGCAAGCCCGCCATGAATTCTACCGCGTAGTGCGCCTTGAGGTAGGCCGTTTGATAACTGATCACGCCATAGGCCGCGCTGTGGCTCTTGTTGAATCCGTAACCGGCGAATTTTTCGAGCAAATCAAAAATAGCATTTGCTTTTTTCTCCGGGATTTTGTTTGTGCGCGCGCAACCCTCGATGAAGGTTCTGCGCTCTTTCGCCATCTTTTCCTTGTCTTTCTTGCCCATGGCTCGCCGGAGAAGATCGGCCTGCGCGAGTGAATAGCCGGCAAGTTTGCTGGCAGCAGCCATGACTTGTTCCTGGTAAATCATCACGCCGTACGTCTCAGCGCAGACATCCTCGAGCAGCGGGTGGAGATATTTGATCGGTGTGATTCCCTTTTTCGCTTTCACGTATTCGGGGATGAGCTCCATCGGGCCCGGACGGTACAGCGCAATCAACGCGATGATGTCGTCCAGCTTCTTCACATTGAATTGCTTCGACAGACCGGTCATGCCGCCGGACTCCATTTGGAATAGGCCGATCGTTTCGCCTCGATTGTAGAGGGCGAACGCAGCGGAATCATCGAGTGGAATATTTTTCAGTGAAAACTCCGGATCGCGCTTGTGGATTAGGGCAAGCGTGTCCTCGATCACGGTCAGCGTTTTCAATCCGAGGAAATCCATTTTTAGCAGTCCAAGATCATTGAGCGGCCCCATTGGGTATTGGCTGATCACGTCGTTGCCTTTCACGTCGCGGCAAAGCGGGACGTAATCGGACAAGTCCCGATCCGCGATCACCACGCCCGCGGCGTGCACACCCGCATTGCGCGATAAACCTTCAAGAACTTTGGCATACTCGAAAAGCTGCCGGGTGGCCGGCTCAGTGGCGACCGCCCGTTTCAGCTCCGAGTTCTTTTCGACGGCTCCATCGAGTGTGATGTTCAATTCATTTGGGATCATCTTGGCGATGCGATCCGCATCGCGATAACTCCATCCCATCACCCGCCCGACATCGCGCACGACACTTTTTGCCTTTAGTTTGCCAAACGTGATGATCTGCGCGACGCGGCGTTCGCCGTATTTTTGCCGCACGTATTCGAGCACTTCGGCGCGGCGCGCTTCGCAAAAATCGATATCAATATCCGGCGGAGAAATGCGGTCCGGATTCAAGAAGCGCTCGAAAAGGAGGCCGTACTGAAGCGGGTCGATGTCGGTGATTCCGAGAACATAGGCAACCATCGAACCCGCAGCCGAACCGCGCCCCGGCCCGACAGGAATGCCTTTCTCCTTGGCAAAATGAATGAAGTCCCAAACAATGAGCAAATAACTGACGAACCCGGTCTTTTCGAGAACGCCCAGCTCGTAATCGAGCCGTCGAACCAACTCCGGATCGCTGACCGCGCGTTCGCCGTAGCGCTGCCTTACACCATCATAACAAAGCTCGCGCAGATAGCCTTCGCGCGTTTTTCCGATCGGGACGGGATACTCCGGATACTTGGAGCGTCCAAATTCAAGATCGAGGTGGCAACGTTCGGCGATTTCGAGCGTGTTCTCAATCGCTTGCGGAAAATCGCGAAACACGCCGCGCATTTCCTCCGGTGATTTGAAATACAGCTCTGGCACATAGCGCATGCGAGTTTCGTCTTGCACCATTTTGCCGGTGCCGATACAAAGCATCACGTCGTGCGCCTCGTGATCGCTCCGGCGCAGGAAATGCACATCATTTGCCGCAACCAAACCGACGCCCAGGTCTCGCGCGATCAGTGGCAATGCGCTGTTGCACTTGCGCTGTGCCTCGATTCCGTGGTCATGCAGTTCGATGAAGAAGTTTTCCGGCCCGAGAATGTCCCGATATTCAGCGGCACTCTGTTTCGCCTTCTCGATGTTGTTTGCCTGAATCGCGCTGTTGATTTCCCCGGCGAGACAACCGCTCAGCCCAATTAAACCGGTCGAGCGCGCTGCGAGAAGCTGCTTGTCGATTCTCGGCGCGTAATGAAACCCATCGAGATGGGCAGCCGTCACCAGCTTAACAAGGTTCTGATAACCCGTCTCATTTTCGGCCAAAAGAGTGAAGTGGTACGCCGCATCGCGCCGCGATCCCGGCCGATCCTTGTGCGATCCTGGAGCGACATAAGCTTCGCAGCCAATGATTGGCTTTATCCCGGCGCGCACTGCTTCCTGGTAAAATTCGATCGCCCCATACAAATTGCCGTGATCCGTCATCGCAACGGCGGGCATTTTGAATTCAGCCGCTTTTTTCATCAGCTCTTTCATCCGGATCGCCCCATCCAGCAGCGAATATTCGGTGTGCAGATGGAGATGAACGAAAGAGTCGCGGGGCATGTACGGTCACTATAAATGCGAGGTCAGAGGCGGCAAGGTGAAGAGCGCCGATGAACCGTTAAATCGTCAAATCGTTACATCGTTGTTCCAATTCACGGTTCACGAATCACGAATCACCAAGGTCAAAAAACCGTGCTTGCATTCGCATCGCGACATTGCTAAGAGAGCGCGTGCTGCGGTTAGCTTTGGATTGCAAAGCGCCGCGCGACGCTGAGTTTACTTCGACATGAAAAAACTGGAAGCCATCATCAAACCCTTCAAGCTCGAAGAGGTCAAAGAGGCGCTGGCCGAGCTTGGCATTGAAGGGATGACTGTCACCGAAGTCAAAGGCTTTGGCCGGCAAAAGGGACACACTGAAATTTACCGGGGGAGCGAGTACACGGTGGATTTTCTACCGAAAGTGAAAGTGGAAGTGGTGATGGCGGACGATATGGTGGAAAGGGCCGTCAATGTGGTGGTCGCGGCAGCCAAGACCGGCAAGATCGGCGACGGCAAAGTGTTTGTTCTTCCAGTGGAACACGCAGTGCGTATCCGAACGGAAGAGATCGGCGAAAAAGCAGTGTGATGCAGAAGTTGATAGTTGAGAGCTGATGGTTGAGAGAGCTGTCAGGCTCGCACGCAACTATCATTTGCGAGACGTGGCACACGCGAAATTTTGAAAATGAGATTTTTTATTTCTCTCAACTCTCAACCATCAACTAACAACTCCTGAATTATGGCCAAAGACAAAACTCCATCGGACGTCAGCAAAATGATCAAAGACAGCAACGTGAAGTTGATCGACTTCAAGTTCACGGATTTGCTCGGCACCTGGCAGCATTTCACGACCACGCTCACCGAATACAATGAGGAAATCTTCACCGATGGGCTCGGCTTTGACGGATCGAGCATTCGCGGCTGGCGCGTGATCAACGCCTCAGACATGCTTGTCATTCCGGACGCGGCGACGGCGTGGATCGATGTCTTCAACGCCGAACCGACCCTGAGTTTAATCTGCACGATTGTCGACCCAATCACCCGCGAGCCATACGATCGCGACCCGCGTGGCGTGGCCGAAAAGGCAGAAGCGTATTTGCAATCGACCGGCGTTGCCGACACGGCGTTCTTCGGACCAGAAGCGGAATTTTTTATTTTCGACGATGTGCGATTTGCAAATAGCGGGAACGCATCGTCATACATGGTCGATAGCGCTGAGGGACATTGGAACAGCGCGCGCGAAGAATTTCCAAATCTCGGTTACAAGATTCGCGCAAAGGAAGGCTATTTCCCCGTTTCGCCGATGGATAGTTTGCAAGACATTCGCAACGAAATGTGTCTGGAGCTGGAGAAAGCAGGGGTGGCGATCGAGCGCCAGCATCACGAAGTCGCAACGGCAGGTCAGGCCGAGATCGATATTCGTTTCGCGCCGTTAAAACGCATGGGTGACAACATGCAATATTACAAATACATCCTGCGCAACGTCGCTCGGCGTCACAACAAAACGGTCACATTCATGCCAAAACCAATCTTCGCTGACAACGGCAGCGGCATGCATACGCACATCTCTCTTTGGAAAGACGACAAACCGCTCTTTGCTGGAAACGGTTACGCCGGGCTGTCGGAACTGGCCCTGTTTTTCATCGGCGGAATTTTGAAACACGCGCCCGCGCTCACCTGCCTGACGAATCCAACCACCAACAGCTACAAGCGGCTCGTCCCCGGATTCGAAGCGCCGGTGAATCTTGCCTATTCTGCGCGCAACCGTTCCGCCGCCATTCGAATTCCGACGTATTCCCCAAGTCCGAAAGCAAAACGCATCGAATTCCGCACGCCGGACGCCGCTGCAAATCCATATCTCGCCTTCTCGGCGATGCTTCTTGCCGGTCTCGACGGAATCCAAAACCGCATGGATCCCGGCGATCCGCTCGACAAAAATCTCTACGAACTGCCGCCGGAAGAACTGGCGCAGGTCGCGAGTGTGCCCGATTCACTTCGCGGCGCGATCGAAGCGCTCCAGGCCGATCATTCCTTCCTACTGCGCGGCGACGTCTTCAACGCCGACTTCATCGCCAACTGGATCGACATGAAACAGAAAGAATACGACGCGCTCCGCCTCCGCCCCCACCCGTACGAGTTCTCAATGTAC